>DSBM01000144.1 GCA_011049425.1 Candidatus Aminicenantes bacterium | reverse complement strand
GGCTCAACCATGTTCCCATCATGCGATGGATACGTCGCGTCATAACGAAATAGGCCTCGATCTCCACGTTGCGTGCGTAGGCCGTGACCGCGGCGTATTGAACGGGCGTGGTCACGTTGGTGTACACCGTGGCCGCGACCTTGTTGAATGCGTCCATGAGGGCCTCGGGACATTGTTCCGGCAGGATGATGTGACCCAGTCGATAGCCGCCAGCGGAGCGATCTTTGGACAGCCCGTTGGTCACGAAGGTGCCTTCCGGGTAGACCTTTCCCATGGAGACGAAGTCATCGGGCGCGTAGGTGGTGAGGGCGTAAATTTCATCGGCCAGTACCAGGGTCCTCCGGCGACGGCAGACCGCGGCCAGGGCTTCAAGTTCCGTGCGGGTGTAGACCGCCCCCGTGGGGTTATGGGGATTGTTGAGCACCAGTACTTTCTGTTTATCCGGCCTGTCTGCAAGGAAATGGTCCAGCTCATCCGTGTCGATCTTGTAGTGGTTTTCCCGGTGCAGGGGAAAGGCGTGATATTGCTTGGCCATGAGCAGGGCCTGGGGGTAGTAGCCGATCCAGGAGGGGAACGGAAGCACCAGGTCTCCGGCCACGATGTGAAACACGATGTCGATGAGAGGCTTGGTGCCGGGTCCGATGAAAATGCGTTCCGGTGAAACATGCAGGCCGAAGTGGTGGGCGTTGAACCCCGCCGCCGCTTCGCGCAATTCCTCGATGCCGCGGGCGTCGGCGTAGTGGCCGTGACGGCTGTTCCGGGCCAGGGCTTCCACCAGGGGTTCAGGCACCGGAAAAGGGCTCTGGCCGAAGGCCAGACCGTAGTATTCGTCCGTGCACCCGATCAGGCTGCACTTTTTACGCTGCTCGGCCACCATGAGTCCGACTTTCAGGTTTTCCGGCATAACGATGGACTTCACCCCGGGGTTCATTTGTATTTTCGTGCCCATCTTTACCTCCCGTCAAACGGAATTTGCGGATGTTTCCCGCTCAATGACTACAGTTTAGTATACAACCGGCGGTTCGTCCACAAGACCCCCGGGAGATTGGGAACACAGATCTGGACCTGACGCTATCACAGCTACGGTAAGCTTCCGGGGTTAGCAATCATTGCCGCGATACGGTATAGTATACCGGAACGGATGGTCCGCTAACCCGGCGGCGGCTCCTTTGAAACGCGGCATCCAGGAGGTTAACATGGCAGATCATAAGCAAAGCGATTCGCGCGGCGTTTCACGCCGCGACTTCATCAAGGTCGGGGGCGCCGTGGCTGCCGGCATCCAGATCGGCGCCGTGGCCGGCGCGGGCCTGGAAGCCGGCCGTGATCCGGCCACACACACGGGGTGGCAGCACCTCGGTGAACATACCCAGTTCGTGGACCGCAAACCCCTGGAAATCGACACGCCCCCATACGAAAAAGTGGGGCCGACAAGACGCCCCCGGGAAGAGGAATCCCCATTCGGCAGACAGCGCCTGGTAATGCGCGACACGATGCGGGCACGCGGCACCCATCCAACCGCGAAGGCCACCAACGGGGAGTTGGGAAGCGGTGGCCCGCCGGATGGAGAAAAAGATCTTGCCGATCGAACTCGACGCACGGTTACTGATGCGCATCCCGCTCCATCGCGCCAGCAGGGATACCCCCCCATGGAAGCGTTTTCCGAGCCCGTCAAGAGTTACTATGAACGTTTTCCCGAAGTATACGATTTTGATCAATTCCGCGTGGAATCGATCCTGCCCAAGCGCCGTGAAGACCAGATGAAGTACGGCGCGCATTACACCTTGATCAAAGCCTGGTCCAATGCCTGGGAAACAACCGAACCCATTACCGAGCCTCCTGAAATTTCCGACTTCACTATGGCACATGGTCGCCCCATTCCCGGCGCAGTGCCGTTTAAAAGCCCACGCAAAGCCGCCGAGCTCATCAAGAAAGTGACCCATCATTTCGGCGCCAGCATGGTTGGAATCGCCCGTTTGAACCCAAACTGGTGCTACGATTACGGGCTCCGCGGCTCCCAAAACCACGGTCCCTACAAGGTCCCGGACCACTGGACCTGCGTGATCGCCCTGGGAGTTCCACACCAATGGGAACAGGTGCAGTCCAACCCCAATTGCGGTACCAGTTACGACGCTTATTCCCGGGCCAGTATAGCAGCGCGGCGGCTGGAGCATTTCATCAAGAGCCTGGGCTATCCCGCCCGCCGCCATTCCCCCATGGACGGTTACGACCTGATGGCGGTCCCGGTGCTTGTGGATGCCGGGCTGGGCGAGCAGGGCCGTCACGGTATCGTGATCACTCCGGAAGCGGGGTCCAATTTCCGCGCTGCCTTCGTCACAACGAACCTGCCCATGCAGGTGGACAAGCCCATCGATTTCGGGGTCCGCAAGTTCTGCGAACATTGCAAGATCTGCGCGGAGATCTGCCCATCCAACTCCATCAGTTTCGCGCCCGACAACAGCGATTCCCATTACCGGGGCTACCGCCACTGGCAGATCCGTGAGACCTCCTGCTACAACTACTGGATGCAGAGTATGGGAGGCCTGGGGTGTCGCTTATGCCTCATCGCCTGTCCCTACAGCCGCAAGGCCAATTGGGCCCACACCCTGGCCAGGGCCGCGGATACCCGGGACCCAACCGGGCTGGTGCGCAGAACCCTTACCTGGATGCAGAAAACCTTTTTCAAGGCTCCTTCCGCCCGGGAGTACCTGCCGCCGCCGGACGGCCGCTTCGCCAATTACCGCCAACCACCCGAATGGTTGCAGGTTAAAAAATACCTCAAAATCAGCGCACCGGATCCCACCCGGGGGGAGTAGAGCCATGATTACACGTCTGGTAATATACGCATTCATTGTTGGTGCGACTTTCGGATTGGTGATTCCCGCGGCCATCCGCTGGGCACGGGACCTGGGGCTGAGGATGACGTGGTGGAAATGGCTGATGGCGGCCGCCTGGTACCTGTTTCTCCTGTTCAGCATCCTGCTGGCGTTTACCTTTATCGGAGAAGGAGAGGTCATTCCGGGCTGGAAGTTGCCGGCCCTGTTGATCGTTCTGGAGGCGGTGGCCGGCGCCGTCCTGGCATGGGTGTTCTGGCGGGGCCGCGAAACCTGATTCCCCGGGATATCCGCTCGAGCCGGCAGGTGTGTTGGAAGTGGCATGAATGATTCAAGGAGATAATAAGTGATCGGGCCTTCCCCGGGGCGCGTATATTGCCGGCATTATGATCAATACAGGCCGGGGTTGAATTGCTTTATCTAAGAAAATCGATGTATTGAAAACCCAAGTAATCCGCCAAGTATTGTTGTCATTATTGCAATTGGAATCAAAGTAAACGGCTCACTCCAACCAATCAATATTGCGGACGGCAATAAAACTAAAAATGCGACAAGTATCCCTTTGATTATTGAATTCATTTTCAAATCAATCGTGGCTATCAGGAATCCCACCACAATCCACATTGAAAATGCTGAAATATTTGCATCCCAAGTCAGTTTTTGCATAATCATTGGAATCACATCAATAATGCCGGCAACAATGCCCAAAAGAATACCGATTTTGATTTTGATCATAATGTTATCATGTTAGCGAGTGTCTGTTTGTCAAGCGGCATGACGCGCAACCAGCGCTTGCGGCGCATGATCGGCAAAGCCCAAAGGCGCTTTGGAACAACAGGCCGGCCCTCACTTGGATCGAAGCATCGTCAAAAGCATCTTGAATCGCTTTCCAGCTCTCACGGCGTGAGGAACATTGGCGGGCATCAACAGCACTTGGCCCGCGGCCGCGCAGTGTACTTTGCCGCCTACGGTGAATTCACCCTCACCGTCGAGGACCTGGACCAGCGCGTCAAAGGGAGCGGAATGCTCGCTCAGACCCTGGCCCGCATCGAAAGCGAAAAGCGTAATGGTCCCCGCGTTGTTTTCTACCAATGTGCGGCTGACAATACTGCCATCGGCATAGCTTACCATACCCGCAGTGTCGAGAACTTCGTCGGCGGGCATTCTTGACTCGGCCGGCCCATCAGTGCCCATGCTCTTCGCCTTGTCCTTCTTCTCCGTGACCATGTGCGCCTCCCGCCTGAATCGTGTTGTGCAATCCCTCGACGTAGTGGACAAATATCACGTAAGCTGCTACATACTTTCTTCCGGCCTCGACAGATTCATCCTTGTGTTTCATGGCATCCATCACGAGCTCAAAGCGCTCCTTGACGGCTTTCTCGGCGGCTTGGCCGATGTTTTTCGCAAGCTCGTCCACGCTGCCCACCTCAATCGCCCTGTCGGCGGCGGCCACGGGCGGCTCAACGTGACCGGCGGGTTTCAGCCCCGTATAGGGCGCACCCTCGCCGGCCCGATGAATCCTTACGAGCGTTTCAAAGAAATACATGTCGGCCAACTCTTTCGCCTCGGGACCTTTGGTTCTCACGACGAGCGTCTTCTTGAATGCCGTTTTGATTTCCGCCTCGTGTTCCTTCGTCACCCATTTGAGCAGCGGCGTCACGTCTCCCTTCTCAAGTGCGGCTTTCGCCTCGACCACCACAGGCCCATTCAAGGTGTCGCAGTGAGCCCAGACTAAATGAGAGGTGAACAGCAAGGTCACAAGTACGGCCATGGCCAGAAAAATACCCGTAATCATAGTCTTTTTCCGATTCATGGTATATCCTCCTTTCTCAATCACATTGCCTTCTCTGAATGAAAAAACCTTCATTTCAGGTATTCCTCCTTCAGGTGTTCGAGCATCGCGTGAAACTCCTCGTGTTTCCCGGCACCGATCCGTTCACGCTCCAATTCCTCGAAATGCTCGACAAGTCGGGAATCGGCGGCCGCGTTGATACGTCCTTCAGCCACAGGGAAGAGGACATTATTCTCTTTATCAATGTGCTGACTGAGCAGACTCACATATTCGTTCGCATCCTCTGATATCTCTTGAGCGGCGGTACTCCGGCTCGATCCGTACGCGGCGAAAGCGCTCTTCAGGCGGGAGATGATCTTCCGGCCTTCGGCATGCTCGGCGAGCATGACCCCGATGGGTCCGAACATCCTTCCTTTCCTGACAACTGATAAGAACCCCAAATCTTCCCTTGTTGATTCTAGCGGCGTGAGCTTGAAATTGCAAATATATTTCCGGAAAAATGGACAACGGCCATCTTTTTCCCAACGCACTGGTCTGGATCGAATTCAGTTGCAAAAATTCGGTTGTCGATCCACTTAACGCTCGTCATCCTCAGCCGCCTTGTGTCTCTCAATTAACTGGATCAGATAATGGGATGCGATTCCGGTCAGGAACCCCAATGCCATATTGGAGATCAATGACACGGTTACGGTCACTGCCAGAGCAACCATATCCTTGCCCAACCGGATGTCTTTTGCGCACTTGGTAAGTTCTAAGCCGACAAGAAACATCATCGCGCCGATTATGGCAGTGGGGAATACAGTCAATATCCCGGCGATAGAACCGCCGAGCAACAACCCCATCGTAACCTCCATCAATCCCTCGATGATGTTTGCTCCACCAGTCCTGGCTCCGAAGTAGTACTGGCCTGCCAGGCCGCCGGCGCCATGGCACATCGGCATACCGCCGAAGAATGGTAGAACCAGATTCATAATCCCCTGATTGTAGGAGAGTTGCCTTTCAGTAACCGGCCTGTCAGGGAAGTACTTGGCGATCAAGGATGATGTTGCGATCGTAGCGTTGGTGATCGTCAGTGGAATCTGGGCGAAGCCTGCAAGGAGCAGTGTCTTCCAGACCTCCCCCAGGCTGAATCCGGTCAGGATCGGCATGCTGATGACAGTAGGACTGATCTCTGGATACTGTCCCCTGATGAGTATGATCGTGCAACCCAGCACCACCAGTACGACGGCAGCGGGGGCGTACCTGTTGCGCCGGAACAGGAGCACGATGAGGATGGAAGCTATGCCTGCCACCCACCAGGAGGCGATCATTTTCGCAGCCTGGATGGCCAGTAGCACACCCAGCGTAACCTGGATACCGCGCACGACGGATCTGGGAGTGACTCGCGCTATCCAGCCGATGATCCCCGTCACCGCGAAGAGTATCCAGACTACACCCATAGCGAATCCGGAGGCGTACACCATCGAAGGCGACCATTGCTGGGCGATTGCAACAACAGCAAGCACCTTCATCGGTTCGATGGGCATGGGAAGTTTATAGACAAGCCCCGTCACGATGTTCGCAATGCCCATCATTACGAGGAATCCGGCCGGGTTGAGACCACAGACGACTATATAACCGATCGCCAGCGGGAAAAGTGTGCCGAAGTCTCCCATGGATCCCGCCAGTTCTCTCATGCTGAACTCAAAGGACTTTATCTTCATTGTCCCCCTTGATGATCACTGATCCAGTATGTGTTGCGGTTTTACTTCTGATTCTGCGGATCTTGCCGGCAGACCGTACTCGCTCTCAGCGCTCTGACCGAACGAGCAACATAAGCAGTTTGCATCCAGAAAGGTTACGGAATATGTCACCTGAGTTACGATGAAACGATCAAAAGACGCCTGCGTCCCATGCAGTCGATTCCGTATTCAGTGCCGGGATGCAAGCTCAGTCCAGAAACGCAGAACAAAACCTGTAATAATGAAAGACTTGATGCCGATCATTGAAGAGTGGCCCTCTCTCCGGAAAAAACATTCCGGGGAAGGGGCGGGGGATTAATCCGTTTTTTCCGTGGCGGTGGTCGCCTTATCTTCAGCTTCGGCCTTGCACGGCTCAGCGGCTTTCCCGTCTTTGTGCATGGCGCATTTGTGGGCCTTCATCTTCATCATGCCGCGGGCCATCATCTTGCAATGGCCATGTTCCATGACCTCGAGGCGGGTGTAGTAGTCGTCCAGCTCTTCCAGGTGATCCATGGCGATTTCCAAAGCCAGCATGGGGTCCTTGGTGTGTTCCATCTCCGTCTCGATGCCCTTGATCAATTGTTCCAGCGGAAAGTCGGTGACAGCCTTACCGTCGGCCCGGCCGCCCTTGAGCTGTTCTTTGAACACGTTGATGTCCAGTTTGGCTTGCTCCAGGATGGCTTTGCGGTACGTTTCCTGTTTTCCCTCTTTGGCGGGCGTGCCATCATTCGCAGCTAAAGGTGCAGCGGCCATCAGCAGAGCCGTCAGCATCACAACCATCATCCATTTAATCTTCATGCGATTTCTCCGTTATTTTTGATTTCCCCCAGGCTATACCACACCACTCGCGAAAACGCAACTTACCAGGTTACCATCAATGAATGGGGTCTTGAATTGCTGCATTTTGTGTGGATGACAGATCAGCCGAATTGATAATAGCGCGGCCTTTCGTCTGGACGGCAAGCGCTACGGTTCCAGCGCTCTTGAGTAACAGGTAAAAAGAGAAATGACAAAAGGCTATGAAGGAGGCCGGCGATTATGTCGCTTTGTCCGAGGCGATCAAGAGCCTGGGAATTGAAAAAAGTAAGGCTCGCTTCCATTCTGTGTGGGTTTGAAAGCTATTCTTTTTTGAAAAAGGAAAAGCTGTAGGGAGTACCCTTCAGCCGGCCATCCTGTCTCAGACCATGGGTCCCCGGAACCTACGTTGCGTTCGCTTATGCTTTATGCCCAGCGGGTATGTATGCCCTCTGGGTATGTATGCCCTCTGGGTACTCTTCCTCACAACCGCTCGCTCATCATCTATGCGAACTTACTCACACGAAACGGAATAGATCCAAAAGCAATAATGTAAGAACTGACCCCGAACGAGTTCTTATTTCTTTTTGACCGGCCAGATGATCTCGGTTTTGCGTTCCTCGGGTTTGACCGCCATCGGATTCATGTCAAGGTATTTCTCAATACTCGCTCCGGCTGGCTCATATCCGTTCAGTTCACAGAATGCCGTCATCTTGCCGTAGGCGTACGCGACTTTTTCCTAGGGGCCGACATAAAGGTAAACCACCGCCTGCGTCGGCGTGAACTCGCCCTTTTCCAGCGGTGCGCTTGGAACTGTGTCCGCCGCGACGGGGAATCCCAGTCGCCATTGCAGCTCTTCCTGTTTTACCTGTTCGGGGGAGTTTTGGTACATGGCAAAGAAGTTCCCGCCGGGCGTCAACCCCTGATTAAAGAACTGCCCCATGAATTCTCCTACCTTTGCCTGGATTCGCGCATAGGGGCCCTCGCACTGCAGATATACATAGGTGAAGCCGGGAATCTCCCGGATCTCCGCTTGGCGCAGACGCTCTTGCTTGGAGATCTTCGGCAGTTGGCCCGAAGCTGTTTCCTGGGCCGGCATCCAAAAGCCCATCAAGACCGGGATAAGCACTAGTAAGGCGGGTTTTTTCATTCCCTCCTCCGCAGGCCTGCATTTCGTCACAGTTCTGTAAATCCAGGCTGAAAAGAACATTATCGAAGATGGATACAAAGGAGTCAACATTTCCGATGCCGACCCCATTCCTGCAACTGCCTCAACTTTTTCTTCGGATTTGCGTCTCTCCTCTCTTCCAGTCTTGGCCTTTACACGCGGGTAATTTTTGGGAAACCTATATATTAATTCATTGTTCAATATTGAGACGCGACCCCCCCAACCTTCCTTTCTTGATTCGCATCAGCTAGCCGCAGTATCCACAGACACCGGTACGGGGTGAGTTGACGAGAGGGAGGTAGCCTTCTTCTTCGTCATCGCCTACGCAGGCTTCGCAGAACACGGAGTCAATATCGAGACCCCAGCCCGTCGTCTGAATCTGCGTGGCCGACTTTCCGCACTTGGCGCACGTCCACGCAGGCGGTTCGTTCCGCGCGAGCAATGTGATCCCCGGGTTCTTTACCAGGCGTTCCCGGAATTCTACAACACGGAGCTTCAGTTCCGTGGTCGAGCCGTAGTCGTATTCGTACTGGAACTTCGTGCCCGGCCCCAACTCCTTGTATAACTTCTGCCCCATGGTCTTCTCGCGAGGGCCAAAGAGCATGTCCTCCGCGGGGTGTACGGAATATCGTTGTCCGTCAATCGTGAAACAGCTCAGATGCCCGCAGCACTCCAGCCATATATCCCGGAGGAAGCCGTCCAGATGCTCTAATGTCAAAGCTCCGGGGATCTCCACATGCAGCCAGTACATGGGCATATGGTTCCCTTCGACCACAAGATGGAACATCTTGACGGACATGCCGGTTTCTCCCTGATTCTGAATGACGCACTTCCTGAGATGGCGCGCCATTTGCGCCTTGTTGAACGTTTGCTTGCACAGCATGCATTGACCGGGGTACTGCGGTTTCTCGGCAATCATCTCAAATCCACCGCTTCGGTTTGGCGTTGTCCAGACAATCGATGACAACTTTCAGATAGGTGAAGATCATTCCGCTACCCTCCTTGGTGACGGCATAGATGTCCTCTGGCGACATCAGGGCATCAGGCACGAATTCCAGTAGCGGACGTTGGCTGTGGTCTTCCATCCATGCTTGCACCATGTTCGGTCAACCGGATTCCTGTTCGCCTTCGGCATAGCGGGAACTGATAGGAAACCCGATTTCCCCAAAAACTGATTTTAGGGCTATGGTTTTGGAATTACAAGGAGGTCTCCAGAGATTTTCGGAAAAAAGTGGTGGTGGAACCTTCTGACCCCACCAGAAAAAAAACAGGAAATTAATGTTTTTCTAGCTTTACATCATAAACTGGTTTTTGCTAGCAGGAACTATTGGTTTTTTTAATAAATAAAATGGAGAAGGATACAATGGACGAAAGATCGTTTACCCCTGAAGAAAGTCTCTTGTTAATTTCAAGGACAATGGAAGAGACAAAACAAAGACTTCAAGAAAATGGTCACATCATTATTTTTTGGGGTGTTTTGCTTTTTACCGTATTTTTCAGTCAGTATCTTTTTGAGCTCATTGGATGGCATAAGAAATTTGACATCATATGGACGACTGTCTTATTTCCCCTTGGGGCCATTTACACCTTTATCTACACCAGGAGAACCGTAATGAAAAAAATGTGCCCAAGACCCTTCTTTTAAGGGTCGATCCTGTGATTAGCCTTGTGATTGCCACGGTTATTTTTGTCGGCACGTGGAAATTGCTGCGTGATTCCATCAACTATGCGGTCGATGCCGTGCCAAAGAGCATAGATATCACCGATATCAAGCGATACTTGCTCAGTTTCGAAAACGTCCGTTTTATCCACGATTTGCATGTCTGGCCGTTGAGTACCACCGAAAATGCGCTGACCGTTCATGTAGTGGTTGATAACGAGTGGTTGGATAATGATTTCCTGAGAAAGCTGCAGCTGCACTTGCGCGATCGTTTCGGAATAAAGCATTCGACAATTCAGGTTGAGACAGCCCGGAAGGATAGCAACTGCTTGCTGGATCGGCCTGAATGCGAATAAACGGTCTGCAAACCAGCCTTTTCGCAATTAAACCAATCTGCCGGCCGGGAGAAGAAAAGGCCAATCTCTTGAATGCCAAGCCGGACAGGCGGTACCGGTTGGTTTTCGCTGATTTCGCTTGCCGCCCAAACGACCACGAAATGAGAGGTGATAAAAAACGACTGGGTTCGGCGGTCTTAGGCGGGCTTTGCAAAAGTGGTTGAAAATTCCTCAATCACCGCCCACAAGTCCGCGGGCAATATTTCTTTGACTTTTGTGCATACTTCTGCGGGTACACCGCCGTAAAACGCCTGGGCAATGCCTCCGGCAATGCAGGCCTGGGTGTCGGCATCTCCTCCAAGCGAAACCGCGTTGCGTACCGCGTCCTCATAGGAATTGGAATCCAGGAACGCAATTATGGCCTCCGGCACCGAGCCCCCGCAGGACACGTCAAAGGAGTAGTCGGGTCGGATGTCGTCCACGGTTCGGTTCAGGTCGTAAGCGAAACGGCGGGAAATTTCCCGGCGTATTGATTCCTTGTCCGCTCCAGTCCCGGCCATAAATACCGCCAATGCCGTGGCCTGAGCACCTTTCACACCCTCGGGATGGTTGTGGGTGATTTCCGCGGAAGTTTTCGCCTGGAGCAATACCTCCTCTTCTGTATCAAAGGCGAAGCCGATGGGGCTGACCCGCATGGCCGACCCATTTCCCCAGGAGTTGTAGGGCTTTGGATGGAGCGCATGTAACCAGGCAAAAAAGCTCCTGCCGTAACCCGCGTCAGGATATTGTTGTCCCAGCCGCCGGATAACCATTCCGTAAGACTCCCCAGTGAGGATCGCTTGGGCTACCGCAATGGTCAAAACCGTGTCGTCGGTAAAACGGCACGCTGGATGAAAGAAAACAAAATCCTTGGTCTTGATGGAATAATGCTCGTACACGGATCCCACTATATCGCCGGCTATTGCCCCAATCATGATTCTCCTCCAGTGCGGGCAATCCGGCCTTGTTGCGGTTTTGAGAGACCGGAACCCGGTGCTTCAGTATAACATTTAACCCCAAGAGAAAAATTTTCAACTCTCTAACTCTGCAACTATTTTTACAAAAACAACTGCAGACTCATGGCCATGACCGCCATGCCGGCTACCAGGCCGTAGATGGCCACGTGGTGTTCCCCGTACTCGCGGGCCGCGGGCAAAAGTTCGTCAAGAGAGATAAACACCATGATGCCGGCGACCGCGGCAAAGAGGAAACCGAAAATCGTGTCGCTGAAGAAGGTCAGGAAGAGAATATAGCCCACGACTGCGCCCAGGGGTTCGGCCAGACCGGACAGGAAGGACAGCCGGAACGCCTTGCGGCGATTGCC
>DSBM01000143.1 GCA_011049425.1 Candidatus Aminicenantes bacterium | reverse complement strand
CTAAGCTTAATATCAAACGGTTTATATCAGCCCTGTGTAATGACCGTCTCTTGGATACATCCGCCATGACTTTAGTACCATCTACCGCCTGAAGTGCAAACCCTATCATGTCGTTTCTGACTGCCAGTTTTACCGTCTGCTTGAATACATTTTTTATGCATAGACGATTATTGCGGAAAAACCTCCACAAGGTGTTGCGGTCAGGATAGTTCATCCCGCTAAGCCATATCAACGGCATCTCACTCCGGCAACTCCTCTCTAACTCCCGGCTGCTTCTTATCTTTGTGAAATATCCGTATAACCAGATCTTCAGCAATAACTCATTGGAATAATTGGGACGACCTTCTTCACTCTTACGCTCCTTAAAACCCAGCTCTGACACACTCAGAGACTCAACAAATAATCGAATGAATCTTACCGGATGATCTGGGGGAACCCAATCTTCTATCGATGGAGGTAAAAGAAACTGTTGACTATAATCAGCGGTTATCTCTTTAGACATATGTCATTATAGCACCTGAGATGTTTTTGAGACAGCCTCCGGGGGGCCGCCCCTACACCTGTCACCTTCTTTCTTTCGGTGTGTTCCGTGGTTTCAATTTCTTCACAGTGCATGGGCGACCGGCCGGTCGCCCCTACGCCTGCCTTGCCTTTAAAGAATCGGTTCCAACCCCCTGCCTTCCTGTCTTCCTGTCACCTGACACCTTTTTTCAACTTTTCCTGGTGAATCGCATCTCCGGGTCTCAGCGTGCCGCCATGGATGACCCGGGCAAAAACGCATTCGCGCGGCATGATGCATTCACCCACGTGGCGTGAAATCGCGCACGGCGCCGGGCATTCCTTGCCCTTGCGCGTGATCTCCAGCAGGCATTCGCCCACCCGCAACCGGTCTTTCACCTGCAGCAGCGCAAAGTCGATCCCGCGGGTGGTGATGTTTTCACCGAATATGCCCGGGTGCAGGCGCACCGGCGTATGGGGTTGAAAGCGCTGGTGGCTTTCCAGTGCCAGCAGCGAGACTTGCCGCTCACCGCTTCCCGCGTGGGCGTCATTTTCAACCCCGAAGTCGGGGACCAGGTTGATCTCGTTCACGGCTTGCTTGGGACCGCGTTTGGCATTGCGACAAACCGCAACCACCTGAGGATCTGAAACGCTTTTATTCGTCATGGATAAAGCATATCATACCCTCGTCCCGTGATACAATGAATGTATGCGCAAGTCGCCCGTAAAAACGAAGTCTCAGACGGATCCCCGCCTGGGCCGTTGCACCCTATGTCCCCGTCGCTGCGGCGCCAATCGTTTCGCCGGGCCGACGGGAATCTGTCACACTGGGGCCGGGTTGGAAATTGCCGCGGTGTGCCGCCATGCCGGCGAAGAACCCGTGCTGGCCGGTCCGGCCGGGGTATGCAACGTGTTCTTTTGCGGCTGCAACCTGCGCTGCGTGTTCTGTCAGAACCACCAGGTGAGTCGCGGCGGCCGCTCGGCGCCCCGGCTCCTGGAGCCCGCCCAGGCCATGGACCGGATCCGCCTTGTGCTTGACGGCGGATGCGATACCCTGGGCCTGGTTTCTCCATCCCACGTGGTGCCGCAGGTCCAGACGCTCCTGGATGCGTTGGAACGGGAAGGCCGCAAGCCCACTGTGATCCACAACGGCAACGGGTATGATGATCCACGGGTACTGAGGGAGTTGGCGGGAAGGGTGGATATCTACCTTCCGGACCTCAAGTACGCTCTCAGTGAAACAGCGGCGCGTTTTTCCGGCGCCCCTGATTATGTGGATACAGCCTTTAACGCCCTGGAAGAGATGGTTCGCCAGGTCGGTACGGACTTGAAACTGGATGGACGCGGGCTTGCCCGCAGGGGACTCATCGTGCGTCACCTGGTCTTGCCGGGATGCACCGATGACTCGATCGCCTTGCTGAAAAAACTGGCGGGACGGTTCGGCACGGATATCCATCTTTCCCTCATGGCCCAGTATCGACCTCCCGCACAATTGGCCTGTCCGCCGCCGTTGCACCGCCGCCTCGGAAAGGTGGAATACAACGCGGTTGCGGATGAAGCCCTGCGCCTGGGATTCAGTCAAGGCTGGTTCCAGGAACCCGGCAGCGCCGACAGCCACGTGCCCGATTTTCGTGCAGCGGATCCCTTCGGGAATGGTTGATCACTTTCTGGAATTGGCGCGGCATTGACGATCAAAGCGTAGGTCAGGATCAAAACCAGGAGAAACCGGGTCAGCGCTTTGCCGGCTCGAAGCGGTTCAGTCTGGCCGGGGCCGGATTTTATCGGGCGAGAAGGCGGCATTTTTTCAGTTCTCCTTTGGCAAAGTAGAGCAGGATGGGCAAGCCGGGAATCCGCAGGCGATCATAGAGGATTTCCGGTTCCATCCACAAAGGCGAGGGGATCCGCATCCAGGCGGCGAGGTTGCGGACGCGGTCCGGCCGCCGGGTAATGAAAACCGCCCGCAACCGGCCGGGATTGTGATCAAGGGCCCATTGCCAGGCTCGCCCGATCTGCAGGCGTGAATCGGGGTTGCGCGGGAAACGGCACAGCAGCAGGCAGCCGCTTCCGTCCGGCGGCAGGGCATCACCCAGGCTGAGGGCTTGCCCTTCCGGCAGGCAGAGGAGCGGGGCGGAACCGGGAAGGATGCGCGGATGTTGATGCGGCGTCCTTGTCAAGCGGCGGACTCCGGCAATCAATAGCACCAGTATCAACACGCTTGCCAGGTAACGGAACGCGGGATCCGGTTGAGAAGCCATATGGCTGTAAAGCAAAAATGGTGCCGAAACCAAGTGAAAAGTGAAAAGTTGAAAGTGAAAAGTTGAAGAGGAAAGAAGTTGAAAATGTAGCGGGTTTGAAACCCGCCCTGTAGAACGTAGAAATAGAATGGAAAATCGGCCCGTGGCGAGCGGCCAGAGGCTAGTGGCCAGTCAAATCCAAAATCCCAAATTCGAAATCCCAATCAAATTCAAAATCCAAATGTTCCAAACAAAAGCTCCAATCCCTGCCGTCTCGTTTTCCTTTGCCACTTTCCATTCGCCATTTCGATCGCTGTAGAAAGTAGAAAGTAGAAGGTAGAAAAAAGCCCGATCGCCACTAGCCCCTCGCCTACAGCCTCTTGCCAATTGCCACTGGCCAGGGCGGTTCACGAACCGCTCCGCCACCTGTCACCTTCTTTCCAACTCTCCAACTTTTTTTTAATAACTTTTTTGTTGAGAATTCAGTATAATTATACTGAATCGTCCACCTGCGACTGATTGCCAAGCGATCACAGGCATGATTCACCTGGAGATTGATATGCGTCGTTGCCGTGCCCTCTTGTCGTTTTTGCTGCTCATGGGCGCTTGCCTCAGTGGGCAGACTTCCCATGAATCCGAGACAGCGCGAACAATCAGTGCTCACCGTCTCACGGTTCCGGTCCGGGTGGACGGCGTGCTGGATGAGGCGGTATGGTTGAATGAAGCGGTAACCGGGTTCGTGCAATCTAAACCGGATGACGGTTTCCCCGCCAGCGAACGCTCCGAGGTCTGGGTGGGTTATGATGATGATGCCCTGTACATTGCCGCGCGCTTGCATGACCGGAACCCCGAGCTGATCGACCGCCGCCTGGGTCGGCGCGACGACGGGTTCGATTCCGACTGGTTTATTGTGTCCCTGGACCCCTACCGTGACGGACGCAGTGGATACAGCTTTGCCGTGAATCCCGCCGGGTGCATTCGTGACGCGGTATTGTACGATGATGAAAAAAGCGATTCCACCTGGGACGGGGTTTGGAAAACCGCGACGCAGGTGAACGATCACGGCTGGACCGTGGAAATGCGCATTCCCTTTCACCAGCTTCGTTTCCGTTCCGGAGAGGTGCAAACCTGGGGCGTCTTTTTCCAACGACAGATCCGGCGCAAGAACGAAATCGCCGGCCTGACCTGGATTCCACGCACGGAAAGCGGTTTTGTGTCGAGGTTTTCCCGGCTGGAAGGGCTCAGCGGCATCCATGCGGGCGCCAACCTGGAATTGATACCCTACAGTGTGGGCAAGGCCGCCTTTTCCACAGCGGAAGAAGGAAATCCTTTTGGTGAGGGCAGCCGTTACAGCGGCAACGCCGGCCTGGATGCCCGCATCGCGCTGATGTCGAACCTGACGCTGAACCTGACCGTGAATCCTGATTTCGGCCAGGTGGAAGTGGATCCGGCCAAGATCAACCTGACCGCGGCTGAAAATTACTATTTTGAAAAACGTCCGTTTTTCGTGGAAAACGCCAATATATTCCGCTTCGGCGTCAGTGGTTCCAATCGCTTCGTGCGGGGGAACTGGCCGGAGCCCACTTTTTTTTATTCGCGACGCATCGGCCGCTCCCCGCAGTATTCACCACAAGCCCGCTACATGTCTTCTCCGGAAGCCACCACCATTCTGGCGGCAGCCAAGATTACAGGCAAAGTCGGCGGGAATTGGAACCTGGGTATGGTACACGCGGTTACCCAACGGGAGCACGCCTCCCTGGTTACGCCGTTCGGAGAGGAAAGCGCAACCGTAGAGCCCTTCACGTACTACGGCGTCTTACGTTTGGTGCGGGAATTGGACGAAGGCCGCCATGGTCTGGGTATTATCGGCAGCGCGGCGTTGCGGGACCTGGATGAGCCCCACCTGAACGCGATCCTCATGCGTCGTGCACTCATGCTGGGCGTTGACGGCTGGACTTTTCTCGACCGGGAGCGGGTCTGGTCGCTATCGGCCTGGTGGGGAGGAACAACCGTCTCCGGCAGCCGCGAGGCGTTAACCGCGTTGCAGTATGGATATCCCCATTACTTTCAACGCCCCGATGCCGATCACCTGGAAGTGAATCCTCAGGCTGATTTCCTGTCGGGCTGGTCCGGCCGGGTCATGCTGAACAAGCAGAAAGGGAATTTCATTTTCAACGTGGCCGTGGGAGCCATCAGCCCCGGATTTGAGATCCGCGACCTGGGTTATCAATCACATAACGATCTGATCAACAGCCATGTCATGGCCGGTTATCGATCATTTACCGCGGGAAAGGTGCTGCGTTCCTGGAGTGTGGAGTTCATGACCCAGCGAAATTACAACTTCGACGGGGTAAAGATCGCCGACCAGGTAGTGGGCGTAGACGCCGCCCTGGAATTTCTCAATTACTGGCAACTGCATTTGAACGCGGCCGTCAATGCCGGGTATACCGATCCCACACGCACCCGCGGCGGGGTCTCAATGTGGCAGCCTGGAAACTCCGCTTTCAGTTTCTGGCTGGAAAGTGACGACCGCAAAGCCCTGGTTTTTGAAGCCGGGTTCGGCTTGCGCCGGGGGCGAGACCATTCAACTCACAACGAGGTCTCCGCCGCCCTGGAGTGGAAACCCGGTCCGGGTATTTCATTGCAACTGGTTCCGGGCTACGCGAAAACCCGGCAAAGCGCCCAATGGATCCGCAATGTTGAAGATTCGTCCATGACCGCCACCAGCGGAACGCGGCATATCTTCGGGCACCTGGAGCAGCATACCATTTCCAGCGAGATTCGCGTGAACTGGATATTTACGCCGCGACTCAGCCTGCAGGCCTACGTGCAACCCTTTATCTCGGTGGGAGATTATTCGGAAATCAAGGAGCTGGCAGCTCCCCGCAGTTTCAGTTTTAGTGTCTACGGTGAAGGTGAGTCTACAATTGTGGAAGAGGACGGCAGATACATTGTCGATCCGGACGGAGCCGCGCCGGGAAGGCCTTTCTTGCTTTCCAACCCCGATTTCAACTACAAATCTCTGCGCGGAACCGTGGTATTGCGCTGGGAGTATCGTCCCGGCTCCGTACTCTACCTGGTTTGGACCCAGAACCAGGTGGATTATGCCAATCCCGGGGACCTGCGGCTGGGCCGCGATCTGGGCGACCTCTTCCGCGCCCGCGGAGACAACATCATCATGATGAAAGTGACGTACCGGTTTAACATTTAGAGTTGAAAAGTTGAAGTGGGAAGAAGTAAATAAAGTTGGAAAAGGCAGGTGTAGGGGCGGTTCGTGAACCGCCCTGGCCAGTGGCAATTGGCAAATGGCTGTAGGCGTGGGGCTAGTGGCGAGGCTCTTATCAACTTTCTGTTTAAAGGAGATTGACCAATGAATAAACGATATCTGCCGGTTATTGTATCGTTCCTGTTGGGGCTGGGCGTAATGGCCGCACCGGTTGCGGATCAGGACGCGCAATTGCAGAAGCGGGCGGCGCAACTGCACCGTGAAGCCCTGGTGATCGATACCCATTGCGATACGCCCATGGCCATGTTGCGGGGCCTGGACATCGGCGCTTTGCAAAACAGGAATGAGGTTGACCTGCGACGCATGAAAGCGGGGGGCGTGGATGCCATGTTCTTTGCCGTGTTCGTGTCCAATTCCCGCGATCGTCGCCATCCCGCGCGTCACGCCATGGAGATGATCGATGCCATCGTTTCACAGGTGAACGCATACCCGGATCGCGCCGCGCCGGCCACGTCTTGCGCCGATATCCTGCGCCTGCACAAAGAGGGACGCCGTGCCATCCTCATGGGCATGGAAAACGGAGGACCGCTCGAGGGCAGTTTGCGCCTGTTGCGGCAGTATTACCGCCTGGGCGTGCGCTACATCACGCTGACTCATAACAGCCACAACGACATCTGTGACTCTTCCACGCAGACACCCCCGGTGTGGAACGGACTTTCGCTTTTCGGGCGCGAGGTGGTGGAGGAGATGAACCGGCTGGGCATGATTATCGATATCTCCCATGTGTCGGATGCCGCTTTTTATGACGTGGTGCGCCTGTCGCGAGCGCCGGTCATGGCGTCCCATTCCTGCGTAAGAGCCATTTGTGATGTTCCGCGCAACTTGAGTGATGATATGATTCGCGCCCTGGCCGGCAATGGCGGAGTCATTCAGGTGAATTTCTATTCGGCTTTTCTGGATCCGGACTTTGCCGCCCGCCTCAGGGCCGTTCATGAACGGTTGGCGCCGAAAATCGCCGCCTTGCGCAAGGGGTATGCTGACAATGACAACGCGTTCTGGAGCGCTGCTTTCGACTTGTGGCGCAAAAACGTTCCCCAGCCTCCGGACATCGATATCCTGGTGGATCACATCGACCATGTTGTCAAGCTTGTGGGAATCGAACACGTGGGACTGGGTTCGGATTTTGACGGCGCGGGCAGCTTCCCCGTTGGGCTGGAAGACGTGTCCGGTTTTCCGCGCATCACCTTGGCCCTGTTGAAGCGGGGTTACACGGATCGTGAAATCCGGCTGATCCTGGGGGAGAATTTCATGCGCGTGTTTGCCCGCGTGGAAGAGGTCTCTGCCGCGTTGAAAACAAAAAGTTGATCCGGTTTGCTATGCGTGCAGATCTCGGCGACGGAAAACAGCAGTATGGGCGATGCGGTCATGCAGGGCCTGGCGTTCGGGAGAGAGCATCATGAAGGCTCCAAAGAATATCACCATGCCGGCGATGCCGGCCAGCCGGCCGAGCAGGCCGATTCCCAGGGTAGTGACCAACAAGTTGAGCAGTGAGGGGCTGTTCTTGACCATGTAACGGGTTAAATAAAGCCCCTGGTCTCCGTGCGATCCGTCCGGACGCCCGATCTTCAACCCCAGGATTTTCTTGCCCGGGGTGGCGCCGGTGAAGCCCTCGATCAGCATGTATAGCATGCTGATGTGCGCCATGAAAGTAGACACCCGCCATACACTCTGCATGACTTCTTCTGATGGCGGACCGCCGGCCCCGGTAAGGACTTCGAGGTATTGGCCGCGGGCAAACAAATTCATGTGTTCAGGCATGAAGATCGATACCAGCAGAGAAACCAGGAAGGCTAGTATAAAACTGTCAATCAGAAAGGCCCCCAGGCGGGGGCCGAAACCGATGCGTTTACTGGTATTGGTTGTATTCATCTTGACCAGGCTCCGATTGTGATTGCCATGGGAATTCCCACTTGCAGGCAGAGGCCGAACATGACCGCCGGTGAAAGCAAAGTCATGGTGCCTTCTTTTCAGGCAGGTTGTCTACTTGCATGAAAGCGGTTATACAACCGCTTCCCTGCGTCCGCAGAACATGGATCAACATGGGCGCAACTATCCTTTGTCAATTGTAGCCCGCATGGGAGGAACAGGGTTATAAACGCCTATCCCAGTCCCATCAAGGTGCGGGCCACGTCAGTGGACTCTTCACGGATGCGTTTGTGCAGGCTGTTGCCGGCGGCATCCATGGTCACCACCAGGGGAAAATCCCTTACCTCTATTACCCAGAAGGCTTCCGGGGTGCCGAATTCTTCCAGGTAGTGCACATCCAGTACGTTCACCACAGCATTGGCGATCAGGGTGCCGGCGCCACCCACGGCATGAAAGTAAACCGCACCGCAACGGTGCAGTCCCTCCGCGGTGCGGTCGCCCATTCCGCCCTTGCCGATCACGCCGCGAACGCCGTATTCGCACACGACATCGGCCTGATAGGGCTCTTCGCGGATGGAGGTGGTAGGCCCGGCGCTGACAAAGCGCCAGGTGCCGTCTGCTTCTTGTTTTACCACGGGTCCGCAGTGGTAAATGACCGATTCCTTCAGCAGGGGGCGCAGGAAATCGGGTTTCTCTTCCACCATGAGTTTGTGACCCTGGTCACGGGCGGTGACGATCGTGCCGGAAAGTAGCACCGAGTCGCCCAGTTTGAGGTCGCGGATCTGTTCTTCGGCAATGGGCGTCTTTAACTTAATCATGAGTCACCTCCCCGTTTATAATGGTCATGCTCTTGCGGCGGAACGCCCAACAGGTGTAGGTGATGGAAACAAAAAAGGTGGCCGGGTGGCGGTGTTGGGCATCGGCGAACACGTCCAGTACGGTTGTGGCCCCACCGAATCCCATGGGGCCGATTCCGAGATGGTTCAACTCTTCTTTGAGCCGGATTTCCAACTCGGCAAGTTCAGGCCTGGGGCTGCGTTCACCCACGCGGCGGAAAAACTGTTCTTTGGAAAGGGTGTAAGCCGTGTCCCGGCCCCCGCCGATGCCGATGCCGATGAATCCGGGCGCGCAACCAAGCCCCTGGGCGTTGAGCACGGCGTCAATGACGACGCGGCGGACACCATCCAGGTCGCGGCCGGCTTTCACCGCTGCATGAGGCAGTTTGTACTGGGCGCCGACGTTTTCACTTCCGCCGCCCTTGAGCATGAGGCGAATGCGGGTTTCCGGTTTTTCCCACTGGTGGAAGTGGATGTGGGGGGCGTTGATTCCCAGGTTGTTGCCGGAGTTAAGGCCGGTTAACGGATCGACCGCGTTGGGACGCAGGTATTGACGTTGCGTGGCTTCTTCCGCAGCCGCCTCAATGGCCCTTCGCAGGGGAGGTTCGGACCCTCCCAGCGGATGGTCGATGTAAAACACGAGTGAACCGGTATCCTGGCAGATGGGGGTGCTGTTTTCTCTTGCCTGCCTAACATTTTCCAGGATGGTTTTCATCACCGCGGCCGCCGGTGATCCGGCGGCCTCGCTGTCATGCGCCGAACGCAACGCCGTTTCCACATCCGGAGACAGGTCAACGGCGGCCCGGCGAATCAACTCAAGAAATGCTTGTTCCAGTACCATGGTAAAACCTCCAATCACCGCGCCAGGGCGGGGGGCTGGTTACTTGCTCAGTTTATCGAGTTTTTCCGGTACGACCAAAATGGAACGGATTATGTCCACTACCAGGTAGAACAGGACAAACAGGATGTAGCTGAGGAAAGGCAGAATGGCATATGTCAAGATCTGCGGAGCGCGCATCTGGACCTTTATCCAGGACGATTCCGTACGCATTACGTTGCCGAAGAGCCCGAAGCCGTCTATCAGCATGTAAATGGTGAAAATCAGTACACCCAGTCCGAACAGGATCGGGACCAGTCGCAGCACGGCTTTCAGAAAATAGGTGATGATGCCCAGGGCTTCCTGGCCGGCCGATGTTTCTTCAACAATTTCAGTGGTGATGGTCTGGGGATGAAATGTGACCATGGCCAGGAATTCCAGAAAGACAAATCCGCCCAGTCCGGAGAGGAAAGGCATCAGGCTGCCCAACCGCACCGCCGTGATAATGGAACCGATCAACACCACAACTCCAAGGATGGCGGCCAGGAAAGCCACGCATTCCAGGAAGGCCCTGGACGCCAGGCGGCTGGTGTTGTTCCCGATCAGGGTCTTTCCCGCTCCCAGGAAACGCTGGGCGGTAAACTGGATCACAAACACCAGCAGGAACCAGCCGATGCCGATGAGAAACGAATCGAACTTGTTAATGCGAATGGCGAAAATCAAAGAAAACAGGAAACCCAGGCCGGCGGCCGCGACCAGTGACCAGTGGCCGATGCGCCCCGCCCATTTTGTGGCGAAATCCAGTACGTTGACGTTTAGGATACCTTCCAGCCATTTGTAGAGTTTTTCCAGGATACGAACTCCGAAGAGGTGCCCCTCCGCGGATCCACTCTTGGTCTTTTTGCTTTGATTCACGTTATCCCTCCTTGAATGCGTTACTATGGCAAATTGTAGAAACCACGCAACACAAAGTCAACCCGGACCGGAGCCGGATTTTTGCGGCCTTTTCAAGTCGTGCCGGTCCAGTATCCGCTGTAAACGCCGCCAGTTGCGCAAGTTCAGATCAGCGGCAGCGCGGATAACCGAATCCTTGGCGTTCACGGCAATCAAAAAAGCCGCATCCCCGCCTAGGCGGTCCCGCGCGCCCTCGGCCATGGCAATGTCGTCTTCGGTGTCCCCCACCACGAGCACGCGCCGGACCCGGGGAAACCGGTCAAGCAACTGTTGCATGCGGTCGTACTTATCCCTGCGGCTGAGTACGGAGGCGTTGCGATCGATCTCCAGGGGGGAATGGGCTATCACGCGCACGCCGTGGGTGGTCCAGTTGCCGCTGATGAGGGCAGAAAGGCGGCGGGACACGGCGGAAAGGACTGGTTCAAATGCTTTGGACACAATGGCGGCGGCATGTATCCGGGGAGCAAGGAGCTGTATGCATTTGCGGGCGGCGGGGTAGGTCAGGCCGCTGATACGTCCGGCGGCAAGATCAAGATCTCTGGCGGGGACGGCGCGCATGACCCAACGCACAAAAAAGTGGACCAGGATGCTGTCCATCCGTGACATGGAAATCCGCCCGCGGATGTAGCGGTAACGCAGGCGGACCAGCAGGAACATGAGACGGGTCATGGCCGCGGCGATGCGCAGGGCCTGAATGGGGGAACGCGAAAGGCATAACAGAATGCCGAGGTCGGCGGCGGAAAATCCGCGGCCCAGGGGAGGAAATATCCCGCGGTACAGCGTACCATCGTAGTCGCAAGCCAGAAGCATGGAATCCGAGTGATTCCGCTTGAGGAACGACAGCAGACGGGATTCCCCCTGATTCTCAATCTTTGCCATGGATTTTCGCCCGGACTTATTGTTTTCCCGGTGAACCAAACGGTACCAGATTAAAACCAGATAATCAAGAAAGTTGAAAAGTTGGGTTCTCTTCCATTCCGTGTGGGTTTGGAAGTTTTTTTTGAAAAAATGGAAAAACTGCAGAGAGTACCCTTTCGGGCACAAATACCCAGAGGGCACAAGTCACCGCTCACCACTTCGGTTCAGACCCATACGGTCTTCGGCGGACTAAAATGACCCCGGTGGTTGTTTGGGATGTAATCCGGGGCATCATTTTACCTTCGGTCGTCCTGCCTCAGCCCATG
>DSBM01000142.1 GCA_011049425.1 Candidatus Aminicenantes bacterium | reverse complement strand
GTGAAGACCACGGCAAAAAACAAGAGGAAAGCTTGAGAAGTAAAAATCATGGCTCACGGGTGCGAAACAGAAAATGCATTGTAGCCGCGAAGGGGCGAAAAGTCAACGGCCCGGGAAACCGGTTCAGCCCGGGTAGGATTCAAACAGGCGCCCCCAGGGCGATTCCTTTAACCACTGTTGAACCACTTTGCGCCCCTTGACGGGATACCAGATGCGGTCATGATACAGTTCGGATGCAAGAATAAACACTTTGACCAGGGGGGTGTGGAAAAAGAGTTTCTGCAGATGGCGTAAGGGTGTATCGTGCCATAAAAGCCGGCCCACGCCGGTGGCCAGGTTTACGCCCACGTCGAAATGCCAGTTTTCTTTGGTGACGTCCTCATCTCCCACAATGCGGATCTGTTTGGGGTTTCCGACGCCCAGCCCGTGTTCATGGGCCAGGGCTATGCACGGCAGGTCACGCCAATTGAATCCCATCATGGACGCGGCAATCGCATCAATGGCCACCTGGTCCGCCGAAGCCAGCAGGATGTTTTTGTCGTGGGGGATCACGGTTCTGGGGCCAGGTCCCGAACCCGCGGTTGTGCCATCCATGATCGCGAACATACCGGAATGGATCTCGCGACCGATGGCCAGCAGATCCACCAGGGTTTCATGAATCCAGGTGTGGGTGTAGTGACGCTTCACATTCAGCAGCCCGCCGAAAGCGTTTTTCATTGCTCCGGTGTAGGTGGTGTAGGAATGGGTTTTCACCGTGGGCAGGTGGATGATGTTTTTTCCCACAAAGTACTCGGGGATGCGGATGCCCTCGGGAAAGATCCGATGCAACGCCAGGGTTTTGAATTTCGGAGAAAATGGAATCCATTGCATATCTTCAGGCTTGAAGTTGAACAGCACCGGAATGTCGAAAGCCTTGTATTGGGGTGAAAATTTCAGGTCCTTTTCACCCTTTTCCGGCAATGTGACCACGGTGTGGTTGTGAACCGCGGCTAAATCCGCGAATCCCTCGGATTTCAGGCAGCGGATGGTGCCTTCCAGTTGCCAGGGCGTGGTGTTGACTCCCGGAAACAGATTATGCCAGGTGATGTTGTCCTTGAGGATGGTGGTGGCGCCCGGATCCAGGGCTTCTTTAATGCCTGCCAGGCGGCAGACCCGTTGAACATCATCCACAACGCTTTCAGGCGTTGTGCGCACAACAGCGACCGTGGCTCCGGACATGGCTCCTCCTGAAACTCTTTCCTTAAACTGGATTGTACCACCAGATCGGCGGAGATCAAAAAAAGTAAAAAGGGGCGGTTCGCGAACTTGCCTGTTTAGTCTACGAGAGCGGTTTCAGAGTTGATTTCCCGGAACCGTTCCAGTACAATACCCAGATGGTAAAGAAAGCCCTGGGCAGGTGGAAGACCCGTCGAAAAGAGCGTCGCGAGGCAAAGCGTGGTCCCGGTGGTCCGCGGGAGTATGCCGAACTCATCGCGGAGACCTTGATCTACGTGTTCTTTGTCATGACGTTTCTCTTGCAGTCTTTTGTGATCCCCACCGGCTCCATGGAAGATACTTTGCTTATTGGTGATCATTTGCTGGTGGACAAGGTGGCCTATTCACGCGCCATCGGGGGGCCGGGAAGTTTCCTGTTGCCCCAGGTGTCCATTCAACGGGGAATGATCGTGACGTTCAAGTCTCCGGCGGAAATGGACAAAGAGTACGTGAAACGGGTGATCGCCTTGCCTGGAGAAACCATTACCATCCGCAAAAAGCAGGTCTTTATTGACGGCAAAGTCCTGGACGAACCCTATACCTACTTCAAGGATCCCCGGATCCAGGCCGGCTATCGGGACAATTATCCCGCCTTTACAGTGCCCTCGGGACAGTACTTCTGCATGGGCGACAACCGGGACCACAGCTTTGATTCGCGCTACTGGGGATCCGTACCCGCCGAATACATCATCGGCCGGCCCTGGCGCATTTACTGGTCCTACGCGGCCAAAACGGATGACTACATGGCGCCCGGAATTGTCAACCAGGTGAAAAGCATTTTCCGCACTCTGGTGCACTTCTTTTCCCGTACCCGCTGGCAACGCAGTCTGCAACTTGTTCGCTGAATTCGCTCAGCATAGATTCGGAAATCCGGCGCGGGTTTCCCGGGAGGTCGCATGGAGAAAAAGGCATTGATTACCGGCGTAACCGGCCAGGACGGTTCCTATCTGGCTGAGTGGCTGATGGAAAAGGGCTACACGGTGACGGGAATGGTCCGTCGTTCCAGTACGGAGAATTATGGCAGATTGGACGGAATCCGGGAACGGATCAATATCCGCCAGGCCGACCTCCTGGATCAATATTCCCTGATCAAGTTGGTTGAAGAATGCGAACCCGATGAAGTCTACAACCTGGCGGCCATGAGTTTCGTGCCGACTTCCTGGAATCAACCCGTTCTGACGGCTGAATTTACCGCCGTGGGGGTTACCCGCATGTTGGAAGCCATCCGTGCGGTTAATCCCGGGATCCGTTTTTACCAGGCTTCATCCTCGGAGATGTTCGGCAAAGTGCGCGAGATCCCCCAGTCGGAAAGCACCCCGTTTCATCCCCGCAGCCCGTACGGTGTGGCCAAGGTTTACGGTCACTGGATAACCGTCAACTACCGCGAAAGCTACGATATATTCGGGGTTTCCGGCATACTATTCAACCATGAGTCCCCCCGCAGGGGCATGGAGTTCGTGACCCGCAAGGTCACGCATGCCGCGGCCGCTATCAAGATGGGGCTGGCAGGGGAATTGCGCCTGGGCAACCTCGATGCCAAGCGGGATTGGGGCTATGCCGGCGATTACGTTCGTGCCATGTGGATGATGCTGCAGCAAAAAGAACCCCGGGACTACGTGATCGCCACGGGTGAGACCCATTCCGTACGCGAATTGGTGGAGTTGGCGTTTTCCCGCGTGAACCTGGATTACCGGGACTTCGTGGTTCAGGATCCCCGTTTCATGCGTCCCGCGGAAGTGGACCTCTTAATCGGTGATCCCGCCAAGGCCAAGCGTGAGCTGGGATGGGAGCCCAGAGTATCATTCCCTGAACTGGTGTGCATGATGGTGGATGCGGACCTGGAGCGCCTGGAACGGGAGCAGAGAGTCAACGCATGATAAAGGATCGGGAAGAGCGTCCCTGGGGTCGGTTCGAAGTCCTGTACGAGGAAGAGGGTATGAAGGTGAAGCGTATCGTGGTGTATCCGGGGCAACGCCTCTCGCTGCAGAGTCATGAACATCGCGGCGAGGACTGGCTGATCCTTGAGGGCGTGGCGCGGGTGCAATTGGACAACAAGGTCTTGCAATTGTATCCCCACCAAGTGGTGCATATTCCGCCCAAGTCGCGCCACCGCGTGGCTTGTGAAAGTGAAAACGACCTGGTTTTTGTCGAGGTTCAGCGGGGCGGTTACCTGGGAGAGGACGACATCGTCCGCTATGAAGACGATTACCGCCGCGCCTGAAGATGCAAATTCAGGGTAAAGAATGATGAACCGTGATGAATTGGTCAATGTTCTGCGCGATCCGCCATGGCGGGATGACTCGTTCGGCCGCCGCGTGGCGGTGGAAACCGATGAGTTGATGGTAATGCAGATCGCCCTGCGACCGGGTCAGGAAGTTCCCTTGCACCGGGCCAATTCCAATGTGCACCTGCTGGTACTCATGGGTACGATCCGGCTGCAACTTGATGGAGAGGAATCGATTCACCAGACCGGTGACCTGGTGCCCGTGGTTTTCCGGACTCCCATGCGCATCCTGAACGGCGGCAGCGAAGATGTGACTTTCCTGGTGTGGAAAACGCCTCACCCCTCGCGCATGCAAAGTTGAAGAGTTGAAAAGAAAGCTGGCGAGTGGCGAGGGGCCAGGGGCGAGAGGTGACGAACTCCCTCGAATGCCTGCTGTTTTCTATTTTCTACATTCTACAAGTAATGAAATAGACAGGTGGCAGGTACCAGGTGACACGAAGGCGGGCGCTCAGGAGCCCTTGCCTCTTGCCAATGGCCCCTTGCCCATTGCCCCTTGCCCCTCGCCAAGGGCTTTTACTTTCGACTTTCGACTCATATGCCCCTTGCCATGTCAAAGTTGAAAAGTTGAAAAGGTAAGAAGTAGAAAAAAGG
>DSBM01000141.1 GCA_011049425.1 Candidatus Aminicenantes bacterium | reverse complement strand
GCGTAAGCGGGAAAACAAAGCCCGTTCCGCATGATGCATACGGATTTGGCCTGATTCCGTATTCATGTTAATCTGGGTTCGCAGCGTCGCACCGGCTGTAAACGCAAAGAGAATATGAAAAAAAAACTTATCACTGCAATTGTTGTATGCAACGGCGTGTTATGTGACGCAGAATGTGTCGCGCAACAGATACGGCGGGCGGATCTGGTGTTGGCCGCCGACGGCGGCGCCCGCCACTTGGCCGCTCTGGGTTTGATCCCGGATGTGATCATCGGTGACATGGATTCCCTTGACCCTGATTTGCTGGACCGTTATTCTGCGGCGGAAGTGATCCGGCATCCCCGGCGCAAAGACAAAACCGATACCGAACTGGCGGTGGAACTCGCTCAAGATCGCGGCGCCGGCCGGGTCTTATTGCTGGGGGCTTTCGGCGGTAGACCGGACCATGTGCTGGGTCATATCTCCTTGCTGTCACGGTTTCCCGGCATTTTGGAGATCCGCGAAACCGGGATGCGCATCCGTGCCTTGCAGGGCCAAATACTTACGTGCATCGATGTCCCGCCGGGCGGGCTGGTGTCCCTTGTGCCCTTTCCCGAGGCTTGGGGTGTGACCACCCGGGGACTTGAATTTTCCCTGAACAGTGAATCTTTGACGCCGGGAACCCGGGGAATCAGTAATCGAGTATCCGGCACGCCGGCGTGGTTGCGTGTAGAAGGTGGCGGTTTGCTCTTATGCAGCCGTGAAAATGGTTTTGATTAAAATGAATTTGAAAACAAGCTTTGATTTCGGTGCGGTGGCGGGCCGATACGACGAATGGTACGAGAGTTATGAAGGCAGGCGCTTTGATATCCTCGAGAAAAAGGCCGTATCGCGTTTATTGAAACGCATTCCCCGCGCAGGGACTTTGCTGGAAATCGGTTCCGGTACCGGCTGGTGGAGCCTTTTTTTCGCCCAAGCGGGATTACACGTGACCGGAGTAGATATCGCGGCGGAGATGGTTGGCATTGCCCAAAAGAAAGCCGTTCCGGGGGCGACTTTTCACCAAGTCGATGCCCATGATCTTCCCTTCAGAGACGATTGCTTCGATGTTTCCGCGGCCATAACCTCACTGGAGTTTGCCGAAAACCCGGAAATTGTAATCAGAGAGATGATTCGTTGTACGCGATTCGGCGGCAAATTGATTCTAGGGGTATTAAACGCGGAATCACCATTCAACCGGGCACGTATGCATCAACCCGATTCGCCTTATGCGGCAGCGCGTTTCTTTTCTGCTGAAGAACTTCTCAATCTCCTGAGACCCCTGGGCCGGGTACGGGTAATTCCCTGTGCATATCCATTTTCTTTGAAATGGCCGCCGTTGGTCGGGAAGTGGCTGGACCTGATCCAGCAACGGCTCGGGTGTCACGATGGCGCCTTTCTGGCTGTGGGGGTGAAGCTGTGCATATCCAGGCTGAATTGAATTTCTACCCACTGGGATCGGATGCGGTGGGTGAACGGGTTAAGTTGTTTGTTGATGGGTTATCTGTGCCGGGAATTGCCGTGTATCCCGGTCCCATGAGCACCATGATCGCCGGGGAGGACGTCAAAGTGTTCCAGGTGGTGCATCAATGTTTTTCGATGTCAGCCCAGGCGGGATCCGTGGTGTTGTGCGCCCGTTTCTCCAATGCTTGCCCCGTTCCCTGCACGCCGGCTCGGGATGGGTGATTCAAGGAATCCAAAGCGGAAATTTTGGCAAGAGAGCGGCAACAAAAAAAATCAGGCATGGTGGTCAAGGCTGCGGGATCAAGTCAAGATGTCATAAAACCTCTTTCTTACC
The DNA here is from genome assembly GCA_011049425.1 of Candidatus Aminicenantes bacterium. NCBI lineage: Bacteria > Candidatus Aminicenantota > Candidatus Aminicenantota bacterium. Next base: position 167,916 of record DSBM01000141.1, on the reverse strand, counting down.
AGAATAAAGCGATTCTCCCAATTGCCGGAACAGGGGGAATCGTCTTTGCCAACTTCACTGAATGGTGCTACAATCAACGATATTTGGAAATCCATGCACAGAAGCCGCAAAACCCATATCCCGCCCCGCAACCGGTTGATCTTTGGATTGGCGAGACGGTTCGGGATTTGGGGGTTTCGCTTGTGGTGCCGCCCCCACCTGGAGTTTAATCCGGAATTGAAAAAAACAGAGGACAAGGGGGCGGTATTTCTTTACGCCGCTTTGCACAAGAGTCTTTGGGAAACCACGGGCATTCAGGTGGCATTGACCATATCCGGAATGGAAGTGCCCTGGGTCGGCATGGGCGACAATCTGGTTCGCGGTCGTTTTTTTCAGGGTATCGTGGAGCGGGCCGGCGGTTTCCTGATCCGACGTCCCCGCAATCGCCGGGATCTGATCCTGTCTGCCCGGCAATTGCGGGACTCCGTTTTTTCTTTGCTCGAAACGCGCAGGTCGGTTCTGGTGTTTCCCGAAGGCACGCGTCGGTGCATTTCCGACCATCATTGCCACGGACCTTTTTTTCCGGCGGTTTTTGAAGCCGTGCTGGAATATGCCCGAGTACAAAAAGGACATGGAGATGAGAAGATACCTCCGGTTTTTATTGTTCCGGTGAACGTAGATTACGCGAAGGTTCGAGAAGACCGGGAAATGATCCGGCGCCGCAGCGGACCCTTGACCCTGCACGTTCGAGATTCATTGAAGATGTTCCGCCATATAGGTGATGTTTATGTCTCTTTCGGGATGCCCCTGAACGTGTCCTCGTTGACGCATATCGACCGTCGCTCCCTGGCGGAACAAACCCGCAAAGCATGTCTGGACTTGGTGAAGATACTGCCGGTCAATGTGGTGGCTCACGGCATGCTGCGGGCCTATCGGGATGGCCGTATCGAATCCAAACACTTTCATGACGGCATCGCAGCTGTGATGGACGATTTGAGTCCGTATGAAAATCGCCTGCGGGGAATGTCCCTGGGGGATGAGCCGACGGAATTGATCCGCCGGGTCGCACGTTTCAACCCGCCTTTCCGTGACTTTTCCAGTCGAACATTGCCCGTTGTGCGTCTCTATGCCGACTACATCGCCCACCTGTTGCAGCCTCCTGTTGTGGCTTGAATTCTGACAAGATGCGCTCGAGGAAGTTATCGACATGGCGTTCCGCCCACGAGTAAATCCAGTGGCCGACTTCGTGTAAAAACCTTGTCGCCTGTGGTATACTGGCAGGCAATATGACAGCCAAGAGGATCGTGTTTACCGGTGGCGGGACCGGCGGTCACGTATATCCCAACATCGCCATCTACGAAACAATCAAAGCCGCACATCCACAGGCATCTTTTCTCTATATTGGAACACGGCGGGGCGCGGAGGCGCGCATTGTTCCAAGAATGCCCCAGCCGATGGGTTTTGTGACCGTACCGTCCATGGGTTTGCCCCAAAAAGTACGTAACCTGAAAACCGCTTGGGCATTGGCGGTAATATTGGCGGGAACGGTAAAGAGCTTTTTTATTCTGAAGCGTTTTCGTCCGGATGTCGTGGTGGGCAGTGGTGGCTACGTGGCGGCCCCGGTGATGCTGGCGGCCTCCATATTGAAACTCAAGGTGTTTGTCCACGAACAGAATGCGGTTCCCGGGCGCTTGAATCGCATGATCTCCAGGTATGCCAGTCGAATCGGGGTGTCATTTGCGTCATCAGCCCGTTTTTTCCCCAGTGAAAAAGTGGCGGTTACCGGTTATCCCCTGCGCCTTGCCATTACGGAATCAGCTGTCGGTGATATCCGGCGCAAGTTGCTGATTCCGGACACCAACCGGGTGGTATTTGTATTCGGCGGCAGCGGTGGAGCCCGTACCATTAACCAGGCCATGATCGAACTCATGCCCATGTTGATAGCCAGGAGAGATCTGACCGTGATTCTTTCCACCGGCAGGGGGTATTCCCGGGAGTACAAGGCTTACGACGACACCATTCGCGGGCTTGAACGCATCGGCTGCCCCATCGAAATTCCCGGCCGCCTGATCATTCGTGAATACTTTGATAATATCGATGAGATTTACGCGGTGGCCGACCTGGTGGTATGCCGGGCCGGAGCGGGAACCATTAAAGAGATCACCACCGTGGGGTTACCGTCGATTGTTATCCCCAAAAGCGATCTTCCAGGTGACCACCAGATCCTGAACGCCATTGAAGTCGAAAAGTCCGGCGGCTGCCGCGTTGTCTATGAAGTCGTCAACCCATCGGAGGTACGCAGAGAGCTGGAAGTTCCGGAAGTCGCGCTGTTTCAGTCGATCACTGAATTGCTCGATGATGATGCGGTTCTGCAATCGATGCGCAATGCCCTGAAAGTAACAGACCCGCGGGAAAGCAATTTAAAAATTCTTGAGGAGATTGATACCCTGGCGAGCGGCCATCCGCAAGCAGAGGAAAGGGAAATTCGTGTGTTCTATCTGCAGGAATCCGAGACCGAACTCACTCATGAGCTGGTGTTTGAAGCCACCACGGTAGGCAACACGCTGTGGAGTGATATCAGCCTGGATTCCGGGGGAGTCGAAGCCATGGCGGAAATCCGCCAACTTGGCGGCGGGGAACGACTGGTCATTAAACCCAAGCGGGGTCCGGTGCGGGTGAACAAGGAGCCGGTCCAGAAATGGGCTGAATTGGTTGCCGGGGATATCGTCGAGGTTGGAACGCACACGCTTTTACTCAAAAGTTACCAGGAGAAGATCACAAGTATTCGTGACTTGAAATCCACCACATCCATGATGATGGGTTCATCTCTGGGGATCATTTTTTCACGGCTCAGTGGTTTTGTTCGGGAAATGGTCTCCGCAGCAGTTTTCGGGGCCGGCCGCGCAATGGATGTATTCGCCGTGGGGTTGACCGTTTCGAACTTCATGCGCCGCATTGTGGCGGAGAACGCCCTCGATAACGCCTTTCTGCCGATTTTTCTGCGACTTTTTCACCGCAGTTCCCGCAAAAAGACCTGGGAGGCATCATCTTCTCTTATCAACTTTACCCTGCTGATTTCCCTGTTGCTGACCGTCAGCGGTATTCTGGTCACCCCCATGCTGATCCGTTTGTTGTACCCGGGTTTCGTCGCCAAGGGCATCGTGGGGCTTACCGTGAATATGACGCGCCTGATGTTTCCATACCTGTTTCTGGTAACCGTGGCCGCCATACTCGGGGTGTGGCTGAAAGCGTTCAGTCGTTTTGGATTGGCGGAATCATCCGCCGCCCTTTTTTCAATCGGCACCATCGCAGGAATTCTCATGGGACACGCATGGCTGGGTGTATATTCCCTGGCTGCCGGCGTATTGCTGGGCGGACTGTTGCAGATCCTTTTTCTCATACCGTTCACGTTGCGCATCCTGCGCCAGCCGGCCCTGGGTTTTTTCCATCGGCCCAGGATCCATCTCTCCAGTACCGTCAACAAGAAATACTATCGGCAACTTGGACCCATTTCCCTGGATGTGTTTTTGTCCAATACCTCTGAAATCGTGAATCAATCGCTGGCTTCTGTCCTGCCGAGTGGTTCAATCTCTTTCCTGTATTTCTCACGCCGCATATTCAGCTTGCCTTTTGCCGTGATTTCTCAGGCCATAAACAGTGTCATCCTGCGGCAGTTTTCCGCAAAAATCGCCCTGTTCGACCGTGAGAGGGCTAAGCGCCTTTTCGTAGACGGCATCCGTATCAATCTGTTTCTCTTGGTTCCGGTATCCATTTTAATGATCTACCTGGCCAATCCACTGGTTTCATTGCTGCTGCAGCGCCACAGTTTCGATTCGCTGGCCGTAAGCCGTACGGCATACGCCTTGCAGTTTTACGCCATCGGTCTGGTGGGGTGGGGAATCCATTCTCTCACGGTACGCATATTTTCTGCGCGTCTGGATATCAAGACTTCCATGAAACTCAACTTCTTTATGTTGGCCGTCAATATCATTCTGGCCATATTGCTGGTTAGAACATCACTGGGTTATGCCGGCCTGGCGCTGGCCGCATCCATTTCCTATATGGGGTTTGCGCTGATCCGCATCGTGGTGTTGCGCCAACGCTTACTTGGTGACGAAATCCACGTGGAATCGAAGCAATTGGTCACCAGCCTGGCCAAGACCGCGGGGGCGGCACTGATGATGGTGATCGTTCTGGCGGAGTCCCGCCAACTGTTTGCCCGCATTGTTTTTGAATCCCGGGTCCTGGAACATACAGTGACCCTGCTTTCACTTTCCTTTGTCGGCATAGCCGTCTATTTTCTCTCCTCGCTGTTGTTGAAGAACACCGAGATCCTTTTCTTTCGCAATCGCTGGTTGCGGCCATCCGTTCAGCCTCCCATTTCCATGCTCTCGCCTTTCCGTTTCCTGGAAAGGGTTTCCGGCGATCCCAACACCTATCGCCGTGATTTCCATTATAAGATCAATCTGTATTGTTCCAGCCCGGAATGGGAAATACGCAACGTGGGCGTCAAGCTGATCGGCTTGTTTCAGGATACATCAAAAGTGTCTCTGCTCGTCAACCTCCTCCGCAATACCCGGGAGAAAGGGTTTATCCGGCGTAATGCCTTGACGGCATTGTCACAAATGAAGAGTTGGGATCCGGAATGGCAGCAACTGTTTCGCCGCCTTCTGCAGGACTCCTATTACGAGGTGAGGGTGGCTACACTCAAGCACCTGACACTGACATTGTCGGACGAGGATTATGCGGATTTCAGCGACCTGGTGAGAGAACGCTTGCGTCGCGGCGGGGTAGAGGAGTGCCTTGCCGCCATGAAACTGGTGGCCACTCATGGAGCAAAAAAAGATCTGGATAGCATGGAAGCGTTTTTCCTGCATCCCAATTCATGTGTTCGCGAGGGATTGCTGGAATTATTGCTCTCCTTTCATCGCCGTGGCCACCTGACCGGGGAAGAGGTAAAAGAATTGATTGCCCGCGTGTTGATCACGTCCAACAACCTGCAGCCCGAGTTCCGGCTCAAGGCCTTGATCCGCCGGATTTATGAGGAGATCGGTTAAACATGGTTCATTGGCTTATTGATTGGATGGGATCGATTCCCGGGCAGCGCCTTTTCGGCTACATCAGTTTCCGTGCCCTTCTGGCCATGTTGACGGCATTTGTCATGGGCGTGTTCCTCGGCCGGCATTTAATCAACATCATTTTTCAGCTTCGTTTCCGTGACCGTATCAGGGATTACGGAGACATATCCAGTCGTGATAAAGAAGGTACTCCCACCATGGGGGGGCTGATTATTTTTCTGGCTTTTCTCGTGGCGGTGTTGTTGTGGTGCCGATTGGACAACATGTTCGTGGGGATTGTGGTGTTTGCTTCCTTCTGGTTTGTTTCCCTCGGTTTCTTTGACGACTACCTGAAGCACATGCGCGGCCACAGTGATGCCGGGCTCAGCCGCGCCGCCAAGTTGTTTTTTCAAGCCGTGTTCGGCTTGATCCTGGCATGGTTGGTCCTGTCCCCGGAAAGCACGCCCTTTCCAGCCGAAATCGCCCGAGGCCTGTTTGTTCCTTTTTTTAAAAACCCCGCCGTGGACCTGGGATTTTTCTATTATCCTTTTGTGATTCTCACCGTGATCGCCATATCGAATTCAGTGAACTTCGCGGACGGACTGGACGGCCTGGCCACGGTTCCCGTGGCTTTGCTGGCGGCGGTTTACGCCATATTCGCTTACATTATCGGGAATTCGGTTATCGCGGATTACCTTTTATACCCATTCGTTCCCGGATCAGGGGAACTGGTTGTCGCCATGGCTGCGCTGGTGGGAGGGCTGGCGGCGTTTCTGTGGTTTAACACTTATCCGGCTCAGATTTTCATGGGGGATACGGGAGCCATGTTTCTCGGCGGAGTCATTGGAACCACTGCGGTTATGCTGAAAAAGGAATTGCTGTTTATTATTGCCGGCGGGATTTTCGTTCTTGAGTTTCTTTCCGTGTTTATCCAGGATTACGTGGGGATTAAGTGGCTGAAACGTCGCATCTTTTACCGTGCGCCCATTCATCACACCTTTCAATTCCTGGGCATTGCCGAGCCCAAGATCGTGATCCGCTTCTGGATTGTTTCCGTGTTGTTTGCCCTGATCAGCCTCATCAGTATCAAACTGCGATAACGGGAGACCCCACATGAAAATGAGTGATTCACCCCTACAGATCGCGCTTCGATTTCTCAGTCATCATATCCGTGAATTGATTACCTATATGGGAATACGCGCTGTAGTGACACTGGCTGCCGTGCTTGCGCTCTCCGCGATGTTGGTACTGGGTAGATTGGTATCATACGAGTGGTTTTTCTGTATGTTGCCGATCCCTGCGTTGGTATATGGTTGCGCCGGGCCTGCGCTGCGGAGCAGAGAGTGGCGTCTGGTTTCGCTTTTTCTTTATGAAACCCCCAAAGCGCTTCCGCGCCGTAACAGGATCTTTCAACCGTGGTGGCCGGCCGCACTGGACTTTCTGGCCGCAGATTTTGAAACGCCCTTGTCCTCTGAAAAACGCCGCCGGCTTGTGAGGAATTGGCGTATAAAACGGATGGGCCTGGAATTGCTTACGCTGTTGCCGTTTGTGGCAGTGGGCGTTGTTCTGGCATGGCAGGCACCCTGGCCGATAATTGCCTACGTGATGATGACCGCGCTGGTGGTGGGGTGGGGATTTGCCGCCGGAAGTCTGGCGCCGGTATTCGTCCTGATGCTTGTGGTTAGAGCTTTTCCCGGGGTATGCCGAAAAGAATTCAATCATTGAATAGGGGCTGCGAGCGGTATTGCAGGGCCTCTTGGATATGACGGCTGCTGATTTGTGCCGCATTTTCCAGGTCCGCAATGGTACGGCCTGTTTTAAGAATGCGAAAATAGGCCCTGGCACTTAAGCGGAAGCGCTCCACCGCTGTTTGCAGAAAACGTTCCGCCTCTTGGGAAAGCCTGCAGTGGCGCTGAATCTGCGGGTTTTCCATCTGGCCGTTGGCAAAGATATGTACTGCATGTTCCTTCTGGAAGCGTTTCAATTGGATATTTCTAGCTTGATCCACCCGTTGGCGAATCAGGCTGGATGCTTCCGCCGTTTGACCGGCGGCGATGTGCTGAACGGGAACCCTGGGCACTTCGATCTGTAAGTCGAAACGGTCCAGTAAGGGGCGGCTGATGCGGTTGTGGTAATGACGCCGGTTCATGTTGGTTCCCGCTTGACTCACGTCCGGGCTGCTTTCAAACCAGGGATTCATGGCTGCCACCAGCATGAAACGGGCGGGGAATGTGGCTGAAGTCAGGGCACGGGAGATGGTGATGCAACCATCTTCCATGGGCTGGCGCAAGACTTCCAGCGCTGAGCGGCGGAAAAGCGGCAATTCATCCAGGAACAGAACACCATTGTGGGCCAGGGAGATTTCTCCAGGGGCGGGGTGTTTTCCCCCGCCGCTGATGCCCACAGCGGAGATCGTATGGTGAGGCGAGCGAAAAGGCCGCTCACTCTTCAGACCGCCGCTGCGGTTGAGGAGGCCGGCAACACTGTAGATCAAAGAGGTTTCCAGGATTTCTTCCCGGGTCATTCCCGGTAGTATGGATGGCAGGGATTTGGCCAACATGGATTTTCCCGATCCCGGGGGACCGACCATCATCACATTGTGAAATCCGGCGGCTGCAATCTCCAATACCCGTTTGGCAGCATATTGTCCGTGGATGTATTTGAAGTCAGCTTTTGTGTTGCCGCAAACGCTTATGATTTGCGCGGATTCAGGAGTGAATTCTTTTTGATTAAGCAGAAAGGCCATGACCGTTCTCAAATCATTCAAGCCGTAGACTTCAATGCCGTTTACGTGAGCAGCCTCAGCGGCATTGGCCCTGGGCAGCACCACGCCACGCAATTCATTTTTGCGCGCAAACATGGCCAGGTTCAAAGCGCCGCGAATGGGCTTGAGGCATCCGTCCAGGTCGAGTTCCCCGGCGTAGAGGAAGTCGGTTAATCGTGAGCGGTTATGGATGCGGAATTGGTGGGAAAGCACTGCGGCGGCCATGGGAAGGTCGAATGAAGATCCTTCCTTGCGCAAATCAGCTGGACTGAGATTGATTACGATCTTTGTCCCCGCGGGAAACTCGTAACCCGCATGGCGGACTGCGAAGCGGATACGTTCACGGCTCTCCCGTACCGCACCGTCCGGTAGTCCCACAATGGTGATCCCCGGAATGCCGCGGGAGAACCCGGCCTCAACATCTATGGGTACAACCTCGAGGCCGCAGATCGAAGCGCTGCGAATACGGCTGATCATTTTTCCTCCCCCGGTCAGCCGCCGTGCGTCAAAAAAAATATAGGCAAGGTCAAAACAGATGTCAACCCCGGGGCTGTGGGAAAGTTGGAGAGGGAGGCAACGGCCCTGAACCGGGATGTCAGCGTTTCAGGTCGAAAACCAGCGTTACTTTGCGGGTTTCCGGGTCCAGGTTCAGATCGATGCTGTGAATGACACTTTCCTTGGAGTTGCGGATATCCACCGTTAAACGCGAATCCGTAACCGGTAATTTCTGGATCAGGGTCAAGCGTGATTTATCCTGGTCCTCATTCAGAAACTGGGCCGCCAACTCTCGGATGGAGTCCAGAACCGCGTTGTCTCCTTTTCCGTTTGATGGCTCTTTTTGGTTTCCCGACACAGCGGGGGCGGAGGCTTCCAATTCGGCTTGATAAAACGGGCGGGTTTTCGGTTCATCCAGGCGTTCCACGGAAAACTTGCGCATCGGCAGGGCGGATTTATCAATGATCTTCTGGCTGTTATTGGTGTCGAATTGGACAGGCATGCTGACGGAGGTGGAGAGGCCCTGTTGGGCGTGGATCGAGGCTTTGATCAACGCCAGGGTTTTGCTGGAAATCTCACGCAGTGTTTCAATGACGCCGCTTCCCGAGGTGGCTACCGCCTCAAAATAGGGAGCATTGAACACATTCAGGGTCTGGTTCAGTACAACCGTGGGGATGATGCTGCCCAGGTCGCGTTTGTTGTATTGAAAAACCAGCGGCATCTTTTCAATACTCTTTCCGCAGGCCGCAAGGTTGACCTTCAGGTTCTCCAGGCTCTGGGTATTGGCCTGTCCCATTAGCTCCTGTGAGTCCGCCACAAAAACCACACCATCGGCTCCTTTGAGTACCAGTTTGCGCGTGGCGTCGTAAAAAATCTGTCCCGGTACGGTGTATAACTGGAATTTGGCTTGATAACCCTTGATCAAACCCACGTTCATGGGCAGAAGATCAAAGAACAGCGTGCGTTCAATGTCGGTTTCGATGCTGACGAGTTCTCCGCGGCTTTTGGGATTGGTAATGGAAAAAATATACTGCAGATTGGTGGTTTTCCCGGACAGGCCCGGACCGTAATAAACGATCTTGGCGGTCACCTGCTTTGCGGCATGGTTTATGAACATGAATGACTCGCCCCGATTTTGCCATGATCCGGCAGGCGTGTCAAGATAACCGCGTCTCTTTGGTTGTCAGGAACCGTTCATATGTACAGGGATGATGCTCTTGCACCCAAGCCAGGTAACGGCGGGCGACCCGGGCGCCGAGCTTCCAATGGCCGGTAATCAATCCGTCCTTTTCCATTTGCAACAATTTCTCTCTACCCTTGATTCCGGGAAACGAGGGCAAGGCGTGTTGAAGGATGGTTCCCGGCAGCGGCATGAAGTGATGAACCTGGGCGTGGATGCGGTGATTGCGGTGCAGGCGGCGAATGAAATTCAGGGTGGTAATCAATTCCTGCAGCGACTCATTGGGGAAGCCGACCATCACATCCAGGTTCACCCCGAATCCAGCCTGGTTGGCCGCAATCACTGAAGCCTCGACATCCTCAGGTGTGTGTCCGCGCCGCAGGCGGCGCAAGCGCTCGGGACAACCACTCTGAGCCCCCAGGGTAAGACGGGTGTGGGAGACGTGTTCGCGCAAAAGGCGCAACCACTCACGATTCAGGGAACCAGGGCGGATCTCGCTGGGGAAGATGCCGTATTCGATGTGACGAAACCCGATGTGGCGGGCGGTTGCCAGTAAATCCGCTACCGATTCCAGCGGGTCTGTGCCCGTATGGGAATCTCGGTATTCCAGCGCTGAGGGCGAGATGAAATTCACACGCCTGGCCCCATAGCTGTGAAGCTGCTCTAAGTAATCGCGCGCTGAGTCCAGGGAACGGAAACGGAGGGGCCCCGACAGGGGGACGGCACAATAGGTGCAATTGTGAGCGCATCCCCGCATCAGTTCCAGGGGCGGCAAGGTGCGAACAGAGCGTGAATAGGGCAGCCACTTGGAAATGTCGTTTTTTCGACCGCCGGTGTATTCCGGTTTCAACTCGAGACCGGCCTCCAGGTTGCGTGCGAGTTCGGGAAGCGCCGCCTCACCGTCGCCGGTGATTGCGGAGTGAAACCCGATCCGGCGCATAAATTCAGGGTCAGCGGCGGCATGAGGTCCCCCGGCCACCAAAACCACGCCCTTTTCGCGCAGGCAAAGAATCTCGGTATGCAAATCCGGTAACTGGGTTGTCAGGAATGAGTAGAGCACGGTATCGCCTCGTCCTGCACCATCAGGCGGTCCGTTCACCACCTGAATGACAGGCGCCCCAGGGATGGTTTCCCAGGCATTGAGAAGCAGGGGAACACTCAGTCGCGTCAACGGGGTTATCCGGAAGAACACACGCGGAGTCGGCATTAGACCCATTCTAACACACGCCGGATCCGAAGCGGTTTGCGCATGCCTCATGTGTAGGCGGAGAAGCTCTGCCGCATTGACAGGCGCTTGCGTGGTAGGGTAGGATAAGACACCGGTGGGTTTGCTTTTCCGGAATTCCATTTTCGGTTTGAGGAAGTGTGTATGGATGTCTCCATCGTAATCCCCGTACGCAACGAAGCCGGCCATATCGAGGCATGTTTACGGGGCGTTTTTCTGCAGCATACATCCATGAACATGGAAATCATCGTCATCGACTCCGGGTCCAGCGATGGAACCCGGGAAAGGGTCGCCCACTTCTCCGGGGTTCGCCTCATTCGTCAGACCGAAGCGGATTTTGGTCATGGCCGTACCCGCAACCTGGGCGCCCGATTGGCCCGGGGCAAATGGGTGACATTTTTGAATGGTGATGCCGAACCGGTCGGCCCAAACTGGTTGGAAAACCTGGTACGCCCATTGAGGCGTGATCACGGTTTGGCCGGTGTGTTCAGCCGCCACTTGCCGCGTCCGGATTGTCCCATTTACATGCAGCGGGACCTGCTGCGTGCATTGCCACCGGGCACCGGTGTTGTGCTGAAGCAATGGGATTCCCGAAGGCCGATGCATTTTTCAACGGTCAGCGCGGCAATACCGCGCGCTTTGTGGAAAGAGTTCCCTTTCAGTGAATCCATTGATATCGCGGAAGATCAGGAATGGGCGCGCAGGATGCTGCAGGCGGGGTATCGGATCCTGTACGAACCCCGTTCCCGGGTATTCCATTCGCACGATTATTCACCCGGGGAAATGCACCGGCTGAAACGGGCCATGTCCCGCGCGATCCCCCGCTTCCACAATCGCGCATCCGCCTGGATCATGGGGTTGCCTCTGTGTCTGGGCGCTGCGCTGATGCGGATCCTTGGGGATATCTGTTTTATCAAAAAACAGAAGCCGGGGTTCTTTGGCTTTTTTTGTGAGATCGGCCAGGCCGTTACGGCTCGGATCTCTGGTTTTTCGGGTCGTTTCATGGGCTGGCTGATCGCCGCACGTTACGGGGGAAACGAAAAATGACCCGGGCGCAATTGTTGCGTAGCCTGGCCCCCGGCTTTCTGCCCCTGATCGTGTTCATTCTGGCCGACTCCATCTGGGGAACACGGGTCGGACTCGTGGTGGCGGTGGTTTTCGGGGTTGTTGAACTGGCTGTTGCGTGGCTGAGAGAGCATGTTCTTGATCGTTTTCTGTTGTTGGACATGGGGCTGATCGTATTGCTGGGGTTGACTTCCCTCTGGCAGGGTAATGATCTGTTTTTTAAATTGAAACCGGCTGTGATTGAAGTGTTTTTTGCCGTTCTGTTGGGGATATCCGCGTGGTCCAATCGTAATATCGTGTGGATGATGTCACGGCGCTACATGAAAAATCTCTACATGGACGCGACTGCCTTGAAACGCATGCAACAAGCCATGCGGCCGTTGTTCTGGTTTTTTTTGGCGCATGCGGGGCTCACGATTTATGCGGCCCTTGCCTTGAGCCGGCAGGCATGGGCCTTTATCAGCGGCGGCCTCTTTTACATGGTGTTTGTGGGGTTTGCCCTGGCGCGCATTTTGAAACACAGATGGAACAAATTACGCTGGAAAAGAGATTATAAAGACGATGAGTGGTTTGATTTGGTGGATGAATCCGGACGCGTGAAGGGCCGGGCACCACGGGCGATTTGTCATTCTACGCCAGGTTTGCTTCATGCGGTTGTTCATCTCCATGTACTGGATGACCGGGACCGGATTTTCCTGCAGAAGAGACCCATGTGCAAAGAGATCCAACCGGGAAGGTGGGACACTGCGGTTGGCGGACACATCCACTCGGGGGAGAAGGTCGAAGACGCCTTGAAACGGGAAGCATATGAAGAGATTGGATTGAGAGAATTCCGCGCAGTATTGCTGGGCGTCTACCGCTGGGATTCAGCGGTGGAATCGGAACTGGTCTACCTGTTCCTCACACGCCATTGCGGTCCATTTTCTGTAAACCCCGATGAAGTGGATGATGGCAGGTTCTGGCGTATCCGCCAGATCCGCGAGCAACTCGAAAACGGCATTTTCACGCCCAATTTCAAGACAGAATTTCCCTGGGTAGTGGAAAACCACCAGAAACTCCTGGCCTGAATCGTTTAGCCATCTCAGAGGCAAAGAAAAATGTCTCGAAGGATCTATTCAACGTCAATGATGCATTCGCTGATGAATTCTTCGGAAAGATTTAGATTCAGGGCGGTGGCCACAATTCGGTTGACGTGTTTTTCTACATTCCCATCCCGCAGAATCACGCTGAACAGGGCTCCCAGTAGAGTGTCCTTGTCGCGATTACTCACCACCGGGATGTTGGATGAAGTCAACTTGTCAATAACGAATTTTACATCTTTGGGGGTCAGGATCGAATCGTCCGCCATGATCACGACCACGACGCTTTTCATGCGGCGGATGTTGAAAACCGCATCAGAGATCTCACTCATGCGACTGACATCGTAAATGCTGACGTTCTTGCGGGTGACCACCTGGGCTGTCTTGGCTTCGGAGACGTACTTGGTTTTCATATGTTTGGGATAAAGCACCGCGATGTTCTCCACGTCGGGAATGGCTTTTTTGATAATGAACCCGATCTGGGTCAGGGTTTGGGGTTGGAGAACACTTCCAAACAGGACCAACGCCATCAAGATGAATGTGGTTTTCTTCATTTTTCCCTCATATCCTCCGAAATCTATGCAGAATGTATAGCACTACCAAAAAAAAGTCAACAAGTATGGAATTGGATAATTGTCTTTTTTTGGTAAACGCTTACTTGTTGAAGCGGAAATGCACGATTTCGCCGTCCTTTACGGGGTAGTCTTTGCCTTCCAGGCGCAGTTTCCCCTTTTCCTTGGCTTGGGAAAATCCTCCGGCGGAAAGAAAATCACTCCAGGAAATCACTTCGGCACGAATGAAACCCTGTTGAATGTCGCCGTGGATTTTTCCGGCCGCATTCCAGGCGGATTCGCCGCGAGAAATCGTCCAGGCCCGGGTTTCATCATGACCTACGGTGAAAAAAGAGGCCAGGTTCATCAGCTCGTAGCTGGTCTGAATAAATGAATCGCGAAGGTATTGATAATCGCTCAGACCGAATTCAGTCTGGAAAAGGGCGCGCTCACGGCTATCCAATTCCAGCAGTTCCGTTTCCATGCGGCCGCAGAAAACCTGGACAGTGCGTTGGTTTATTGCAGGACGAGCCAGTTTCAAATGTTGATGATAGTTGTTTTCGTCTGCGTTGACCAGGTGGAGCAGGGGTTTCTGGGAAAGAAAAGAGAAACCCCTTACCCGGGACGCCTCGATTTCATTGAGCGCATATTCACGCAAGGGGCGGTTGGCTTCAAGGTGTTCCTGGAGGCGGAGCATCAGGTCATGTTCTTCTTTTAATTCACGTGACCCGGTGCGGCGCATATCCGTCTCCAGTTTTTCCCTGCGCTTGTCCATGGAGACGAAATCCACCGCGATGATTTCCGACTCCATGTGGTCGATGTCTCTTTGGGGATCAACGGAACATGCGGGATGGGGAATCTCGGGGTCCGTGAATCCTCGCACGATGTGGATCAGGCCGTCTCCCCGACGCAACAGGTCGACGAAGGCACTGTTCTCGATTTCACCGTAGCCCATGGAGCCGGTGTCCAGGTATTCGATTTTGGCAAAAACCGGGGGTGTATCAAAATGGGCGGCCAGGTTTGCCAGGCGCGAATCCGGAACGTCAACCACGGCTTTGTGCAACTCGTTGTGAGACGAAGAAAACTTGGATACGGTTTCCCGTTGTCTGGCCAAGAGATTGAATAACAGTGTTTTTCCGGTTTTGGGATAGCCGAAAATAGTCAGGATCATGATTCAGTATACTCTAAAGCTTGCAATACGGCAAGGCAGGCGGGTTGACAGGCGGACGGGTTACTGAACCAGGGAACTCAACTGCAAACGGGTGCCGTTGAAAAAGAACAGTTCAATGGCGTGATAAAAAAAGTAGAGGGAAAAGGCCAAAAGCAAAAAGCCCAGAAAACGAATGATTTTCCGGGTACGGGATGGGGAAAAAAGCGCTTTCATGCGACTGGCGATAAACACGATCAGAGAAAAGTAGGTCATGGCGCCGGCGGTGACGACAACGAAGAATATGACCTCATAGCGTAGTTCCATGGGGATAAAGACATTTACCCGGCTCAGAAAGGAAAGACTGACCATCCAGGAAACAATTCCCAGGGGATTCACCAGAACCATGGCCAATCCCTTGAGCACCGCCCAGCGTTTGCGGCGGATCTTGGTCACGAGTTTCTCTTCTTTTTTTTCGATGAAGCGCGCGTCTTTGAGCGCGACCAGTCCCAACACCGCAGTAATGATGGTGGTAAACAAGAAAAAGGAAGCCTCCATGTAGCGGGAAGACATGAATGGAGAAATTCCGAAAAAGGCGCAAGTGGCCCAGACTGCATCCCCGAGGGCCGCTCCGGCGGAAATGCTCAGGGCCTGGACGTAATGTTTCTTCAGGGCCGTGTGCAGGATTTCCAGGTTGACCGGACCGATGGGAATACATAAAAAGAAAGAGATAAAGAAACTGGCTACGTAAAAGAGGATAGTGGAAATCATGAAGGCTGATTCTAGCAAAAGACCGCAAAAAGTCAACCATGCCCGTTATCGGCCGTAACCAGGCAAAGCCGAGAAAGAGCGAAGATTGCCGGGAGCGGGAATCGAACCCGCACAGGGATTGCGCCCCGAGGGATTTTAAGTCCCTTGCGTCTGCCAGTTCCGCCATCCCGGCACCAATGAACTCTAGCACATTGCAGGGTCCGGATTCAAGTCGGGTAGTTGCGCACAGGCACCTTCAAAGGTCAATATCAGAGGGAATCCCGCTGTTCGGGAGCGCTCTTGATTTGCCCGCGTGAATAGGCTACACTGCCAGCAAAGAGATAACCATGACGCAAATGGGACTGGCTCGGCGGGAAAAGATATCCCCTCAGATGATTCGGGTCGCGGATCGCGAAGGTCTGGATGTTGAGTTCATTCGTCGCGAAGTGGCGGCCGGACGAATCGTAATCCCGGCAAACCGGCGGCATGAGCGTCTGGATCCAATCGGCATCGGTAAGGGACTGCGTACAAAAGTAAACGCTAATATCGGTACATCCAAAGATTTTCCCCATGTTGAAGCGGAATTGAGAAAGCTGGAGATCGCTCTCCGCTATCAGGCGGATACGGTTATGGACCTTTCCACCGGGGGAGATATCACCGCCATCCGCCGCACCTTGCTCGCTCATTGTACCATCCCTTTCGGCAACGTTCCGGTGTATGAGATGGTGGTGGACGCCAATCGCAGGCAAGTTCCGTTTGTGGACCTGAAAGCGGATGAAATGTTTGCCTTTATTCGACGCCAGGCGGAAGACGGCGTGGATTACATGACGGTTCACGCCGGTTTAACCGGGCGAGCGGTGGAATACCTGCGCAACCAGGGACGCACAACCAACATAGTGTCCAGGGGTGGATCGCTGGTAACCGGTTGGATGATGCACAACCAGAAAGAGAATCCATTTTTCGAAAGGTTCGATGACCTGCTCCAGATCGCCGAAGAACACGATGTCACCCTTTCACTGGGAGACGGACTCCGACCCGGTTGCCTGGCGGATGGCACTGACCGTGCGCAGATCGAGGAATTGATCACCCTTGGAGAACTTGTGCGGCGTTGTCGCGCGGCCGGAGTCCAGGTCATGGTGGAAGGCCCCGGTCATTTGCCGCTGGACCAGGTCGAGACCAATATCCGTTTGCAAAAAAGCCTTTGTGAAAATGCCCCCTTCTACGTTCTGGGTCCCCTGGTTACCGATGTGGCTCCCGGGTATGACCACATCACTTCCGCTATAGGCGGAGCCGTAGCCGCCGCTGCCGGGGCCGATTTTCTTTGTTACGTGACCCCTTCCGAGCATCTGGGACTTCCCGATGAAGATGACGTACGCATGGGAATCATGGCGGCGAGGATCGCGGCGCATGCCGGAGATATCGCCAAGAAAGTCTCCAATGCCGCTGAATGGGACCGCAATATGGGTATGGCGCGGCGCAACCTGGACTGGGAAACCCAGGAACAATTGGCCATGGACCCGCAGCGTTTCCGCGAGGTGCGGGGGCTGCGTGCAACCGCCACCAATGCCTGTTCCATGTGTGGTGAATACTGCGTTTACAAAATTTTGGAAGGTAAGCTCTGATGGCGGGGTTCGCTTTCACTTTTTTCGGAGTGCGAGGAAGTTATGCGGTGGCCGGGCCGCAGTTCCTCAAGTACGGCGGCAATACCGCCTGCATACTCTGCGCTTTTGCGGAGGCAAACATCATATTAGATGCCGGTACCGGCATTATCAATCTGGGGCGGCAACTGGTGGAGCAAAAAGCGCAACCCCGCGACATCCATGTTTTTATTTCCCATTATCACATGGACCACATCCAGGGCCTGCCTTTTTTCCCGCCCCTGTACGAACCCGGGATCCGCGTGGTAATCCATTCCCCCCCTTATTCGCTTAATGACGGCAAAAATCCGCTTCACCAACTGTTTTCATCTCCCTATTCTCCCATCGGATGGGATTCTATCCAGGCAAAAGTGGAATTTCGTTCCCTGGAATCAGCCGGAACGGCGTTTTGCGCCAAAGGCGTCCGGGTGCAGGCGGAATCGTCATCCACGCATCCCCGTGAGGGTGTATGGGCATTCCGGGTCAGCACGGATGAACGCAGCCTGGTGTATGCCACCGACGTGGAATTCCCAGAGGGGATGGATGCAAAAATGTCACGGTTGTGTCGCGGTACGGACGTACTGGTGCATGACGCACAGTATCTGGATGAGGAATATTTCGATACATCCCGTCCACGCGAGGGATTCGGACACAGTACCGTTTCCATGGCCGCGCGCAATGCCGCCGGCATGGATGTGGAAAAACTCTTTCTGTTCCATTACGATCCCGGGCACGATGACAATTCCTTGGAAGCAGCCCTGGTACGGTGCCGCGAGCAGTTCCCCGCATCCTTCCTGGCACGGGAAAATCAACGTATCGAAATCAGCTAAAGGAGTTAAAGCATGTCGGGTCATTCCAAATGGCATTCCATTAAACACAAAAAAGCCGCCACCGACGCCAAGCGGGGCAAGATCTTTACGCGTTACATCAAGGAAATCACCGTGGCCGCCCGCCTGGGGGGTGGTGATCCCGAAAGCAATGCGCGCTTGCGTCATGCCGTAGATGGGGCCCGTGCCGTCAACATGCCCAGCGACAACATCAAAAAGGCCATCATGCGGGGCACCGGGGAACTGGAAGGGGTCAACTACGAGGAAATCACGTATGAAGGTTATGGCCCCGGCGGCGCGGCCATTTTGGTTGAAACGCTGACGGACAATAAGAACCGTACCGTTGCGGAAGTGCGCCATACTTTTGACAAATATGGAGGAAAATTCGGAGAATCGGGTTGCGTGGCCTGGATGTTTAGTCGTTGCGGTTTAATCGTGGTTTCACGGGAAGCGGTTGAAGAGGACGCGTTAATGGAAGTGGCGTTGGAGAAGGGCGCGGAGGATTTCCGCACAGATGAAGATGGCTTTGAAGTCGTGACCACTGTCAAGGAATTCGACGTTGTGTGTGCCGCCATCGCAGCGGCGGGAATACCGGTGAGCACTGCCGGGATCTCCATGTTGCCTACCACAACGGTAAAGCTTGAAGGCAAAAACGCCCAACAGATCCTGCGCCTGACCGAAAAGCTGGAAGATCTGGATGACGTCCAGAATGTCTGGTCCAATTTCGACATCGACGACAGTGAAATGGAAGCCTATCAGTCCGGTTCATGATCGTTGCGGGATTTGACCCCGGTTCGCGCCGTTTCGGCGTGGCGTTGCTCCTGGAACGACAGGGGACAATCCGGATGTTGCATTGTGAAACCATCTCATTGAAACAGATGGATTTTCTGGAACGCATGCAGGCCATGTGGCACAATTTAAATGAAATTCTGGAGCGCTTCCGTCCGGACGAAGCCGCGCTTGAAGAAGGTTTCCTGGGTGCGAACGCCCGTTCACAAAATGTGCTGGCACAGGTCAGAGGGGTGGTAATGGCAGCCATGATCCACCATCAGGTGCCTTTGTCCCTCTATTCGCCCCGCACGGTCAAGCAGGCCGTAACCGGCAGCGGTAACGCGGGTAAAGATCAGGTGCAACGCATGATGGGGCGGTTGCTGTGTCTCGAATCCGGTGCTTTTAAAGAGGATGAGAGTGATGCCATGGCCGTGGCCTATTGCCACCTGTTGAGCCGTCCCAGGGGCGTGATGAAAAGCGCAAGAACAACTGAGAAGAGGAGGCGGAAATGATTGCCGGAGTACGGGGGCGCATCCGGTCCTGCGAACCCGGGGTGGTTTCAGTGGAAACAGCATCCGGCCTGTTCATGCGTGTGATGGTACCTGTTTCCATTTTTTCGGATTTCGCTCCCGGCCGGGAAGTGGAGTTGTTTACCACGCTGCGTTTAAAGGATGATACTTTCCAGTTGTATGGATTCTCTTCCCGGGAGCAGCGCAGCTGGTTCGAAGAGCTGATCACCATATCCGGAATTGGCGGAAAAATCGCCCTGGCGCTGATATCGGCTTTCTCCGCCGATGAATTGGCGGGAATCATCGATGCCGGCGATTTTGTCCGCCTGAGCAGCGTTCCGGGAATCGGAAAAAAAACAGCCCAGCGGGTGGTTCTGGAAATGAGTGGGCGATTGGGGCGGGTGGTTGATGATAGTGGCGATACCCGAATTCCGGCTGTGGAAAACGACCTGGTTTCCGGGCTTGTCAACCTCGGGTTTTCTCTGCGACCGGCGCGAGATGCCGTATCCAATGTTCTGAAATCCCCTGGTGGAGCGGAAAAACCGTTCAACGAGCTTTTTAAACTGGCGTTAAAACGGATCAGCAGGCAATGAAAATCGAAAACGGTGCAGAGGAAGGCATTCTCGACAGCACCCTGCGCCCGCAGCAGGTTGATGAATTCATCGGTCAGAAGCGCAAACTCGCCAATCTGATTACCTATATCCGCGGTGCGAGTGAGCGCAATGAGCCCCTGGATCATGTTCTTCTCCACGGTCCGCCGGGGTTGGGAAAGACAACCCTTGCGCATATTATCGCCAGGGAGATGTGCGTGGAACTGCGCAAAACCTCGGGGCCGGTATTGGAACGGAAAGGCGACTTAACCGCAATTTTAACCGACCTTGAACCCCACGGCGTACTATTTATTGATGAAATCCACCGACTGCGCACCGCTATGGAAGAGATCCTCTACCGCGCAATGGAAGACTTCCAAGTGGATGTGATTATCGGCCAGGGTGTGGGCGCCCGCAATGTGGCCCTTGATCTAAACCCTTTTACCCTGGTGGGCGCGACCACCCGTGCCGGACTGCTTTCTTCGCCTTTGCGGGATCGCTTCGGAATTCTGATGCACCTGGACTTTTATTCAAACGCGGACATGCTGCGGGTGATCCGGCGCAGCGCCAATATCCTTGGGGTGGAAATCTCGGAAACGGCGGTGCAAAGTATAGCCGGCCGCTCCCGGGGAACTCCGCGCGTGGCCAACAAGTTGTTGCGGCGGGTGCGGGACTTTGCCCAGGTAGAGGCGCGGGGTGGTATTGACGACCAGATCGCCGAGAAAGCATTTTTTGCGCTGGGCGTTGATGAAGAAGGGTTTGATGAGATTGATCGGCGCATCATCCACGTGGTGATCGACAAGTTTTCCGGTGGCCCCGTGGGCCTTTCCACCCTGGCCACGGCTGTAATGGAAGAAAAGGATACCATTGAGGATGTGTACGAGCCTTTCCTGATTCGCCAGGGATTTTTAAAGATCACCCCCCGCGGACGGGTGGCTACTGAAAAGGCCTACATCCATTTCAAACGCGAAAGCAGCGAAAAACCAGGTCCGTTATTTCGCGAAACAGAGTAGGCGGGAACGGGGATGGACGCGCCAAAGCACCTGATTGGAACCGCCGGGTTGGTGATTCGGTCCATGCGGCCCAGACAATGGATCAAGAACCTGTTTGTTTTCGCCCCCATCCTCTTCTCCATGAACATCTTTCAGCCGTCCCATCTGTTGAGGGCATCCGCCGCGTTCCTCTTGTTCTGTGCATTGGCGGGCGTGGTCTATCTTATCAACGACATTGTGGACCGAGGTGAAGACCGTCATCACCCGGTGAAGCGCCATCGACCACTGGCCTCCGGTCTGCTGCGGGTAAATACGGCATTGTTCTGGGCGGCGGCGATTGCGCTATGCTCCCTGTTGGTGTCATGGGTATTCAGCAAAGCTTTTTTCTGGACGGCATTGACCTATATGGCGATCAACATAGCCTATTCACTGTGGTTGAAGGCGGTGGTGATTCTGGATGTGATGCTGATTTCAGCGGGATTCGTCTTGCGCGTGATGGCCGGGGGATTTGCGAACGATATCCCGCTATCGCCCTGGATCCTGCTGATTACATTCCTGTTGTCGATCTTTCTGGCCCTGGTCAAACGCCGACAGGAGATGATGCGCTCTCAAATGTCTGAGGAGGGTGGTTCCCGGTCGCGGGCCATTTTAGATAAGTACAACCTGCCGTTTCTGGACCAGTTGATCGCCCTGTCAACCGCCACCACCTTGATCTCCTATTTCATGTACGTGCTGGATCCGCGGGTAAAAGGAAAGTTTCACACCGATTGGTTGATTGTAACCATTCCTTTCGTGGTTTTCGGTGTATTTCGTTATCTGTTCCTGGCATATGTAGACAACCGGGGAGAGAATCCCGAAGAAGTGGTGATTACGGATCTGCCTTTCCTTATAAACGCCCTCTTGTGGCTGGCCGTGTTTGTGTGGATACTGTATGCCTGAAGAAGTCAGACAGGATGAACTTTCCGTTTTGCGGCGCCTGGCAAGCGGTTTTCTTTCCGAGGATGAGCTCAGTCGCCTGAGCGAAGAATTCGCTCATCGACAACGGATTCAGGTCGCGTTGATCCAACACCCGCGCTTTCCTCAGAAACGCGCGTTGAATATCCTTTCCACGTTGTTTCCCGGTGATCTGTTGCGGGTCATTCGTAACAAACGAACCAATCCCCTGGTTCGCAAGCGTGGCGAGCTGGAATTTGTAAACAAGTTTCAACGCCTGCCGCTGGGAGAGAAGATCTCCTGCTTGAAAGCCGCGCCCGCGGATTTGCTGCGCCATTTTCGTTCTTTACGGGATGTGCGGCTGTTGCGGGCGGTATTGACCAATCCCTGTTGTACGGAGCAGGTGGTGTTGGACATGTTGCAGGCCGGCAACGATCGTCATGGTTTGTACCGGGCCCTTGATGGTTTGCCATGGATTAAACGTCCGGCGGTGGCTTCCGTGATCAGCCGGGATCCCCAGGCAACTGTAAAGGTTTTGCTCTCACTGATCCCCCTGCTCAACCATGCGGATCGTGAGCGATTATTGCGCGGGAAAAGTACTCACACATCCGTTCGCGAACGCATTCGCCAATTTTCACAGCGTTCATGAACGGCCGTATTGCCTAAATCCGGGTGTTGGAGTAAGATAGGGGATCATGAAAAAGACGCTGTTGGTAGCCGTGCTGATTCTGGGTTTTGGCCGATACCTGCCCGGTGTGTTTCCCGATTTCTATGGTGCCCGTTCTCTTTCCCTGGGGCACAGCGTTTTCGCATCCGGTTGGGATGTGTCCGCGATCTATCTCAATCCGGCGGCCCTGGCCGAAGTTCAAGCCGCTTTGTCGGCTTACCAGTTTCAACAGTCCTATCGTGATTACCTTGGATTTGAAGATAGTCTGGGAAGCGTTCTGGCAAAGGACTTGGCGGGATTTTTGTCTATGGACCCCGCTGAAAAGAGAGAAACCGTTCAGGGTCTCAAGCAACTGTGGTCTTTAGAGCACGGAATCAGCGGCTCAACTGCGCGAATGCCGGCGCTGGTCAGCCGCAATTTCGGTTTCTCACTGGCCTGGATTCGTGCCGGCCGCATGCAGCCTGCCGCGTCTTCGATTTTTGATGTTCCCGCTGAAGCCTGGGGTTCCGAAGAGTTGAATGCGTTGCGCATGCGTTTTTTCGGTCTCGATTATCGACAATTTTCCCTGGCTTATGCCCTGGATCTTACTCGAGAAATCCGCCTGGGAGTGGGACTGCATTACCTCACAGGCAGGGGATCGGTGTTCGATACACATTTGATGGCTGAGCCTTTTGGGCAAGATGTAGGAATTCGTGATCTGGCCGCGCATGCGTGGGGACAAGCGCAAGACAAATTCAACCGCATTCTGGCGGATCTTTCACTCGTGATGAACATGGGGCAGACTTTCCAGGGGATATTGATGGTCAAAAACCTGGGAAATCCAGAGGTCAAGCTTGAATCCGCAACCCTGAAGTTGCCGCAGCAAGTGATTGCCGGTTTGGCGTTCCGGCCCTCCAGACGGCTGGCCATTTACCTCAACATGGATCTGAAACCCACGGACATGTGGTTTGACGGCCGCAAGGTCCAGCCCATCTCTCTGGGAATGGAAACGGCGTTTTATCAGCAGCGCATTTTTCTTCGCGCGGGAATCTGGAACGACTTGCAAGAGAAATACTTTCTCGGGAATCGCTCCAACGTTCAATACGGGTTTGGATTGGGGTTCCGCATGAACCGGCTGGTGCTGGATGTCGGCATGGCATTGAACGCCTCCGGATCCGTAGCGGGCTTGGCCGTAGGTGCGGCCGTCTGGGTGCAATAATTGGCTGAAAGTCCATAGACAGAGGAAAATTTGACTTTCCCTTTGACATCAAATACAATGAGGCCAAAATGAGCATGAAGATCGGGGAGTATCTGCTCAAGGACAATCGCCTTACACAAGAGCAGTTGGACCACGCCCTTGAAGTCCAGAAAACAGAAGCGGGCAAACTCGGGAGTGTGCTGATCCGTTTGGGATATATTTCAGAAGAAGATATCGCCCAGGCATTGAGCAAGCAGTTCGGTTATCCATCCATCAACCTATCAAAGTTCGATATCGAAGAAAAAGTCATTCACTTGATCAAGCCCGATGTTGCCCGCAAACACATTGTGATTCCCGTCCATCGCATTGGATCGATTCTTACCCTGGCAATGGCGGATCCATCCAACCTGTTTGTTCAGGAAGAGATCCGCTTTTCCACCAACCTGCGCATCCAGGCGGTGATTGCCCCGGAGAACTCCATTATGGAGGCCATTGATCGTTATTACGGCTCTTCCCAGGGGATCGAGGCCCAGAAATTCCTGGATGAGATCGAGATGAACGACGACGCCTCCATTGAATTGCTGGATGAGGCGGACGAGGAATTGCTTGAAGCGGAAATGGATGAAGATGCCCCGGCCATTAAGCTGGTGAATCTCATTTTCCAGGACGCCATATCAAAAGGCGTGTCCGATATCCATTTTGAACCGTACGAAAAACAGTTTCGCGTGCGTTTCCGCATTGATGGCGTCCTGCATGAATACATGACGCCGCCGATGAATCTACGCAACAAGGTGCTGGCCCGCGTCAAACTGATTGCCGGAATCGACATCGCCGAACGCAGGTTGCCCCAGGACGGCCGTATCAAAACCAAGCTCAAAATCAACGATCAGATCAAGGTGGTGGATATGCGGGTCAGTTCACTTCCGACCATTCATGGAGAAAAGATCGTAATCCGCATCCTGGACAAAGATAACTTGATGTTGGATATGACGAAGCTGGGTTTTGAACCCCTGTCGTTGAAACGTTTTGACTCCAATATATCGGAACCCTGGGGCATTGTCCTGGTCACCGGCCCCACCGGATCGGGAAAGACCAACACATTGTATTCCGCCATTTCCAAGCTCAACGATGAGGGCGTGAACATCCTTACCGCGGAGAACCCCGTGGAGTTCAACATCTTCGGTATCAACCAGGTAAACATCAGGGAGCAGATCGGTTTGACATTTGCCGCTGCCCTGCGTTCGTTCATGCGCCAGGATCCGAACATCATCCTCGTGGGTGAGATCCGGGACTTTGAAACCGCGGATATCGCCATCAAGGCGGCCTTGACCGGTCACCTGGTCCTGTCCACCCTTCACACCAACGACGCGCCCTCCACTATCGCGCGCATGATCAACATGGGGATCGAGCCCTTTCTGGTTTCCAGCGCGGTGCGTCTGGTGGCCGCGCAACGATTGGTCCGCAGGCTGTGTTCAAAATGCCGCAAACCCGCGAAAATCCCTGTCCAGACCCTGATCGATATCGGATTTGCTCCGGAAGAGGCCAAAAAAGTGGATATCTTTGAACCCACGGGTTGCGAAAAATGCAACAACACCGGTTACAAGGGAAGGGTGGGCCTGTTCGAAGTCATGGAGATCGACGAAGAATTGCGGGAGCTGGTAATGGTGGGAGCATCCACTTCGGAACTGCGCCAAAAGGCCAAGGAAAAGGGAATGCTTACGCTGCGGCGCAGCGGGATCGAAAAGATCAAGGAAGGAGTCACTACCATTGAAGAAGTCCTGCGGGAAACCTCGAAAATCTAGGAGAATCGGATGGCCTTGCCGTTGCCCCAGTTGCTGAAGCTGATGGTGGATGAAGGAGGAACTGACCTTCACATTACCACGAATGCGCCTCCCATCATTCGTGTTCACGGAAAAATCCGTCGCATTGAGCATCCTCCGTTAACCCCGGGAGAAACCAAGCAGATCATCTACAGCATTCTGAACGACAATCAAAAACACAAGTTCGAGGACAACTGGGAACTGGATTTCTCTTTTGGAATCAAGGGGATCGCTCGTTTTCGCGCCAATGTGTTTATGCAGCGTGGCGCCGTTGCCGGGGCGTTCCGGAGAATTCCATATGAGATCTGGGGATTTGATCGCCTGGGAGTGTCACCGGTGGTGGCCACGCTCGCGGACAAGCCCCGCGGGCTTGTGCTGGTGACCGGTCCCACGGGCTCGGGTAAGACCACCACTCTGGCCGCTTTGATCGACAAGGTCAACCAGGAACGCCTGGTCCATATCATCACCATTGAAGATCCCATTGAATACCTTCACAGCCACCGCAAAGCGGTCGTCAATCAGCGTGAACTCCATGCGGATACAAAGAGTTTCTCCTTGGCGTTGAAATCCGCCCTGCGGGAAGATCCAGACGTGGTATTGATCGGCGAAATGCGTGACCTGGAAACCATTCAGTCCGCTTTGACCATTGCCGAGACCGGTCACCTGACCTTCGCCACCCTGCATACCAATTCAGCCGCCCAGACCATCAACCGCATTATCGACGTGTTTCCACCCCACCAGCAGGACCAGGTCCGGACCCAACTCTCCATGAATATCGAAGGCATTGTCACCCAATCGCTTCTGCCCAAGGCCGACGGACGCGGCCGGGTTCTGGCCAACGAGGTGCTGATACCGAATCCCGCTATCCGTCATCTCATCCGGGACAACAAGATCCACCAGATTTACTCCTCAATGCAGACCGGTCAGGAAAAGTACGGAATGGTGACGTTCAACCAGTCCCTGGCCAAACTCTATTTCAAGAAAGACATATCAATGGACACCGCAATGGGAGCATCCCACAACCCGGAGGAACTGGGCGAATTGATCCGTCGCGGCCCTTCATCCCTTGCCGGCCACATGCGACAGGGATATGCCGGGGGCGCGTCCGGGGGCATGCAACCGGGAAGGTTTTAAGGGGGATTAAATGCCGGTATTCAAGTACAAGGGCAAGAACCGGGTTGGAAACGTGATTACGGGCGAAAGAATGGCACGGTCCCCTCAGGAGCTTTCCCGTGCTCTTGAACGCGAGCAGATCCAGGTTCTCAACATTGAGCGCAAACGAGTCAGTTTCAAACTGCCTTTTGTGGGCAAAGGCGCACGACAGAGAGTCTCCATGCGTGAGCTTTCCGTGTTTAACCGCCAGTTATCCGTGATGTTCAACGCGGGCCTGCCGATCACGCAAGGACTGGGCATTCTGGGGGAACAACAGAAAAACAAGTACCTGAAGGAAGTGATTCTGGATGTGCGCCGGGATGTGGAAGCGGGAGCCAATTTTTCCAACGCGTTGCAGAAACATCCAAAAGTGTTCAATGAGCTCTACACCAGCATGATTCAGGCAGGCGAAGCTTCGGGAAACCTCGACACCATCCTGTTGCGTCTCTCGGAATACATTGAAAACATGGCCAAACTCGTGGGGCGGGTCAAGTCCGCCCTGGCTTATCCCGTGGCCGTTTTGATTGCGGCCGTGGTTCTGACGGCTGTAATTCTGTGGAAGGTTGTGCCGACTTTTCAGGGATTGTTCACGCAACTGGGGGCGGATCTGCCCGTTCCCACGCAGATTGTAATCGCGGCCTCGGAATTCCTGCAAAGCAATTTCTTTTTAATGTTGATTGCGGCCGTAGGGCTGGCGCTGGCATTCAACTCTTACAACAAGACTTACAAGGGCCGTCGCGTGGTGGATCGGCTCAAGCTGCGTCTCCCGGTTTTCGGCGATTTGTTGCTAAAAACCGGTATCGCCCGGGTGACCCGTACGCTTTCCACGCTGCTGAATGCCGGTGTCGAAATCATTGAAGCCATTACCATTACCGCCAAAACCGCGGGAAATGCCATTATCGAGGATACGATCATGCACAGCCGGGCGTCTGTCCAGGAAGGCAAGCCCATTTACGAATCCTGGGAAGAAACCAAGTTGTTTCCCTTTATGGTTACGCAAATGGTGGGCGTGGGTGAGCAGACCGGTTCTCTTTCCAATATGTTGGAAAAGATCGCAGATTTCTATGATGAAGAAGTGGAACAGGCGGTTTCAGCTTTGATCTCGTTGATGGAACCTATTATGATTCTTTTGCTGGGTGGTCTGGTGGGTTCAGTGGTCATCGCTATGTATCTGCCCATGTTTGCGATTATCGGCCAGTTCTAATCGGGACACACATTGATTCTGTTGGAGGACAAGCAGCTCGCGCGCAAGTTTGTTCTCACCAATTCAATTCGCATCGCCATACTGAGCGGTCTCTTGTTGATCTCACTGTTCGTGGGATTGTTTTTCAAGACGCCCTTTCCCACGGTTCCCATCCTGGTGTCTCTTTCCATTGCCCTGGTTTTCAGCCTGTTGGAATTTTTCCTGATACGGGTACTGCATTACCGGACCGCTATTTACCTGCAACTGGGAATGGACCTCATGGTGGTGACTTTACTGGTCTATTTTTCCGGCGGCATCAGCAGTCCGTTCTATTTCCTTTACATATTGCCGATCATCGTATCCGCTCTCTTTCTTAGACGCACGGAAACCGTTTACGTCGCCACTTTCGCATTCATTATCTTCGGCTTGCTGGCGGATCTGATGTTTCTGGATCTGCTTCCCATGTATCCCGGGCTTTCGTTGGAACGGGTCTCAACGGCCACTTTTATCTACAATCTATTGATGAGTTTTATAGCCTTTTCAGCCGTGGCCATGATCTCTTCCTTCTATTTCGAGAAAATACGCTCCGCGGATGAAAAACTACGCAATGTTCGGGAGAACTTTAGAGATCTGATGCAGTTAAACAACACCGTTCTAGAGAAGATGCACAACGGTTTTGTTACCTGCAGCGCCAGCGGCCGGGCCATTTCGTACAATGAGATCGCCCGCCACATGTTGCGTCTGGATAAGCGACGCAATGTGTTGGACCTGTTGTTGACCGCTGAAGAACAGCGCAGCGAGGATGGGAATTCTTCCCGGCCGGCGGGCAAATACCTGGAAAAGAGTATCCATGGGCGAATCCTCGGCATTACCATGACCCGTCTGTCCGGTATGTACGCCCTGCCGCAAGTATTTGTCTTTATCCTGACTGATTTGACGGAGAAAAAGCGCATTGAAGCCGAGTTGAAAGAACGGGAGCACCTCGCCTTGATTGGTGAAATGGCGGCGGGACTTGCTCATGAAATCCGCAATCCGCTGGCTTCCATATCCGGTTCAGTTCAATTCCTCTACCGGGAAATGCGGGTGGCGCCCGAACACAAGAATCTCATGGAGATTATTGTCAAGGAATCTTCCCGCTTATCCGGATCCATCGAAAATTTCCTGGACTACACCCGTATCCCCCCATTGGAGATCGAAAGATTCGCGTTGGCGAACCTGGTGGATGATGTGGTTGAGTTGTTGCAGACCGCTCATGCGGGAATCCGTTTCGAGCGTCGTTGCGATCCTTCTTTGGAGGTCAGTGCCGACCCGCGCCAGATTTCCCAGATGATCTGGAACCTGCTCAACAACGCGGTAAAGGCTGTGGGAGAAGAAGGCGTCGTGCAGGTGGCGGTGTTTCGCGCGGAAAACGAAGTGCGCCTGAGTGTCCGGGATAACGGTCTCGGCATGTCTTCCGCGGACAAAGAAAAGCTGTTTTCGCCGTTTTTTTCCCGCTTCAGTTCCGGAATCGGATTGGGAATGGCTTTGGTGAAGCGCATCCTGGATGCCCATAAAATCGAAATCCAGGTTCAATCGGAAAAGAACGTCGGTACTGAGGTGACGATATGCTTTCCCCTGTAGTTTCAACCATCTTGATTGTTGATGATGATGCCAGTCTGCGCGATATGTTGCAGATCATCCTGAAAAAGGAAGGCTATGAAGTGCTATGTGCCGAAGACTCCCGCGCGGCCCTGGACATATTGAAGCAAGGGAAGACCAGCCTGGTTATTTCGGATATCAAGATGCCGGACCTGAGCGGGATTGAATTGCTGAAGAAGATCAAAGGCATAGACGCGTCCATCCCCGTAATCATGATTACGGCGTATGCCTCAACAGCGGATGCGGTGGAAGCCATGAAACTGGGGGCGGAAAATTACGTGACCAAGCCCTTCAATATCGATGAGTTGAAAGTGGTGGTGTCCCGGGCCATGAGTCGGCGCATGATGGAAGATGAGAATACCCAACTGCGTCGCGAGTTGTCCGGACTCCGCAGCTTCGGCAACATTGTTGGTGGAAACCGCCGCATGCTGCAGATTTACGATCTCATCGATACGGTATCCCAGACCGATTCAACCGTGCTGATCAGCGGTGAAAGCGGAACGGGTAAAGAACTGATCGCCCGGGCCATACACGATCGCAGTCCACGTGCAAAGAACCGTTTCGTGTCCATTAACTGTGGCGCTTTGCCGGAGACTCTGCTTGAAAGCGAGTTGTTCGGGCACATCAAGGGCGCTTTTACCGATGCCTACCGGGATAAACCCGGTTTGTTTGAACAAGCCCATCAAGGTACACTTTTCCTGGATGAAATCGCTGAAATGTCACAGAAAATGCAGGTTAAATTGTTGCGGGCGATCCAGGAGCGTTCCATCCGCCGCGTGGGTGGGGATCGTGAGATTCCGGTGGATGTTCGCATTATTTCCGCAACCAATCGCGATCTGGCCCAGGAAATGAAAAGCGGTGAGTTCCGTTCAGATTTGTTCTATCGCTTGAACGTCATTTCGATCCAAGTGCCCGCCCTGAGAGAGCGCAAGGACGACATTGTGCCCCTCATGCACTACTTCCTGGCTTTGTACAATCGCCGTTTTGATAAGCGGGTCGCGGGATTCTCCGATGAGGTGACTTCCCAGTTCATGCAGTACAATTGGCCGGGAAACGTACGTGAATTGGAAAATTTTGTGGAGCGATCCGTGGCGTTGGAGAAAGGGGAGTTGATTTCCATGCGCTCACTTCCCTCTGAGCTGCTTTACCACGTGTCCGCAACCACGGTTGATCAGCAGGAGATCCATACGATCCTGCAACAGGAAAACTTTTCATTCTCGGACTATATTGATGATCTCAGCCGGCAAATCATCTTCGAAGCCCTCGAAATGAATCAATCCAACATCAAACGTACCGCGGAAATGTTGAACTTGAGTTACCGTTCCTTGCGTTATCTGATTGAAAAGTTTCACTTGAAATGACGAAAAACAGAGAAAATGGGTTCACCTCAAGAATTGTTCTGGCCTCCAGTTCCCCCCGGCGGCTGGAGTTGATGCGTTTAATCAACCTGAACCCCGAAGTCCATCCCCCCCGAATTCCCGAGATCATTAGGCCCAATGAGTCCCCGGAGGATTTTGTTTGCCGGTTGACTTTAGAGAAAGGCCGGTTTGTGCGCGGCAACCTGGAAGGCGAGGCCCTGGTGGTCAGTGCCGATACGGTTGTGATCCTGGACGGTGATATTGTGGGCAAACCCGGTTCCAGAGACCATGCCAGGCAGATCCTCTGTTCTTTGTCCGGGCGCATGCATGAGGTCTGGACCGGAATCGGCCTTTTGCATGCCGGCCGGGAATGGGTGGAAATGGCCAAAACCCGTGTCTGGTTTGCCGAGCTCTCTGCGTGGGAAATTGATCGCTACCTGGATCTGGCCCACTACCAGGATAAGGCGGGGGCGTATGCCATTCAAGGCCTGTCCGCCTTGTTCGTGGAACGGATCAGCGGGTGTTATTTCAACGTAATGGGGTTTCCCCTGCGGTTGTTCTATACCATGACCAACCGGGCGGGGATTGATTGCTTTGGGATTCAACCATCGCGACGGCTTAATGGCGAAAGTGACGCATCCCGGTAAATAAGAGGGTCATGTTGAGGTGCCGGGCTGCGGCGATCACTTCCTCATCGCGGATGGATCCTCCAGGCTCCACAACCACGCTGATGCCTTTTTTTGCGGCGAGTTCAATGGAATCGGCGAAGGGGAAAAAGGCGTCCGACAACAGCACGGCTCCCTTTGAACGGTCGCCACATTTTGCCAGAGCCAGCCGCACAGAGTCAACCCGGCTCATCTGGCCGGCGCCAACTCCCACGATTGCGCCATCCCGAACCACCAATATGCCGTTTGATTTAACGAACTTGATCAGGCGCCACCCCATTTCAACATCACGCATTTCCCAGGGCTCCGCAGGCCGGTCGGCATGGTTGATAAACCCGGCGGCATCAGCGATGTCATGGTCCGGTTGTTGCCAGAGGAATCCTCCGGGTACGGAGCGGATATCGTGGATCTCCCGGTAATCCAACGGCATCTCCAACAGGCGCAGACTCTTTTTGCTTTTCAGGATCCGTTGCGCTTCATCTGAGAACGCTGGGGCCACAACCACTTCGAGGAATACCGGCTTCAAGCGTTCCGCGGTGGCGGCGTCAACCGCCTTGTTGAATCCCACGATGCCACCGAAAGCGGACACGGGGTCTCCTTCAAGGGCGGCTGCAAACGAAAGATCCAAACGATTGCGCTTGGCGGCGCCGCAAGGATTCTGGTGTTTCACGATCACACAGAAGGGATCGGCATGCTGAAAGCGCGAAAGTACTTCCCACACCATGGAGGTGTCCAGAATGTTGTTGAATGACAGGTCCTTGCCCTGGAGCTGACGCATATGCTTTAACGGGGATTGATGAGAATAGAGATAAAGAGCGGCGGCCTGGTGCGGGTTCTCTCCGTAGCGCAGGTCCAGGTGTTTGCGGCCGCCGATGGCTAACGTGGAATGTGGAGATGCATCACGGCTGGAGAAGTAGGCGGCAATCAAGGCGTCGTAATGTGCGGTGGCGGAAAAGGCTTTGTGTGCGAGTCTTTTGCGCAGAGCGGGACCCAGGTCTCCGTCTTCGGCCAGGCGTCGGCACACCGGAAGGTAATCATCCGCGTCAACCACAACGGCAACGCGGGCGTGATTCTTGGCGGCGGCCCGCACCATGGATGGACCGCCGACATCGATTTTTTCCACCATCTCGGTTTCTGTCGCGTCGGGGTCTCTCAGGGCGGTTTCAAAGGGATAAAAATTCACCACTACCAGGTCGATAAAGCAACTGTTTCTCGCTTCCAACTGGCGGCGGTGATCGGCATCATCCCGTGCCAGGATCGGGCCGAATATCATGGGGTGAAGGGTTTTTACGCGACCATCCAGGATTTGCGGGAAACCGGTTGCTTCCGCTACATCCGTAACCGGAATGCCATGTTCACGCAAGTGAGCGGCGGTTCCACCCGTTGAAAGAATTTCCCAGCCGCTTTCACAAAGGATTCGGGCGGCATCCGCAATATTTTGTTTATCATATACACTGATCAGGGCACGCTTGCGTAACTGTGGCATTGTGACTCCTCTTACCGGCATCGATCTAAGGGTTCAACTCCCATGATTTTAGCACAATCGATACCGAGCCGCATTATTTCCATTTTATGACATTTTTATGCAATCAATTCCGTAAGGCGAGGATGCATTAAACCGGCGTGAATCCGACAATGGCTTGAACGCAAACGCTAGTTGTGGTATAGTAATGCATCAGCCGAGTTTTCAGGCAAACCCCCAAAACTTGACATATCTAGTGTGTTTTGGTAAAATTCACACTATATTTGTACCAGAGGGAGAGAAGAAGGGAGGCGTTCATGAGGAAAAGCAAATTTCTTTACATTTTTATACCGATGGCAATGGCCATGGCCGTATTGTTTTCGGCGTTGGTTGATGTGGCGCATGCGAATGAATCCAACCACTTAAAGGCGCAAGCGTTGTCGGCCCGTATGCAAAAAGCGGAAAAAGAGCTAACCGCGCTTCGTTCTACGGTGGCCCAAACCGGCTTGATTCGTTACCGTGACGGTGTGTTTCGCAAGCGCGAACCGGAATTCGCAAATATCGTTGAAGTCGTTTACCACAAATGCCGCCAATACGGTGTAGATCCCGACCTTGTCATCAGCATGATCCAGGTGGAAAGTGATTTTCGTCCCAACGCGGTCTCTAATGCCGGCGCTTATGGGCTGATGCAGATTAACTACGCGGTATGGAAAAATGAACTGGCCATTAATTCAAAGCGGTTGTTCGAGATTACTTACAATATCGACCTGGGTGTCCGCATTTTAAAGCATTACCTGCAAGTGGCCAGGGGCGATGTGATGCGCGCGCTCCACTTGTACAACAACGGTTATCTATTCAACAACGAAGCCTATAAGCACAAAGTCACCCGTTCCCTTTACTATTGAACCTCCGGTTCGCCCATTGACCGGGTCGCGGTTCCGGTTCGAGCAGAAACCGTTGCAATTTTTTTTACTCCCGGCTTAGTTGCCGGTTTTCACCCGGGGAGATTGCGTGAATGTGCCGTTGGAGTACACGATATCGTAACTGAATTGCCACAATTCAGTTACCCGGTAGAAATCGGTCGGGGGTTCCGGTCCTGTCCGGCCGTCCCTCCCCAGCGAAATGATTGAATAAGTCAGTTCAACCGCCGTGTAACGCAAAGCGTATCCCCAGGCATCACGGGTGGGAAATGTTTTGAGATAGTAGTTGTTGAACCAGGGCTGGTTCAGTTCCGCCACGGTACCTGAAATATTGGGAACGCCGGCATGATCGGCCGCGTAAGAGGTTACGGCCTGGCCGATGGTGCGGATATCGCTCATGGTGGCGGTTTGACGTGAACGCTGCAAGGCCACCAACAGGTTTGGAACGGCCAGGGCGGCCACGATACCAATGATCGCCACCACAATCAACAACTCAATCAAGGTGAATCCACGGTTGCGCTTGGTCACAGTTATGACTCCTTAGCGGATCAACCTATTCCAGCAATTTTTCGGCCAATTAAGGATTCATCAATTATATCGGGCAATTCAAAGAAAATCTGCTGGCCAGGGTTGGCGTGTAGTGACGATTATTGTCATTTTGACTGCGGGTCTGCTGTGGTATAATGACAAAATCATGTACAAGGTCGGCATCGTTGTGCAGCGCTACGGTATCGAGATCAACGGTGGAGCGGAATACCATGCGCGACTGATCGCGGAAAAGATCCGCGGGGATGTGGAAGTAGAAGTATTTACCACCACCGCCTTGGATTACGTCACCTGGGAGCACCATTACCCCGCCGGCATTTGCAAGATAAATGGTATTCCGGTTCACCGTTTTACGGTTGAACGCGAACGGGATCCCCATCGCTTTGGACAAATTCAAGCCCGGGTATTTGAGCAGGAACACAGCATGGAAGATGAGATGCGCTGGCTTGAAGAGGAAGGTCCGCTGGTTCCCAAGTTATTGGATACCCTGCAAACCCGTGCAACCGAATTTGATTGGTTTATTTTTTTTTCTTACCGCTATTATCATTCCTGGCACGGAATAAGCCGCTTTCGCGATAAGACCATCCTGGTGCCCACGGCTGAGCATGATCCGGTACTCTACCTGCGATTGTTTCGAAACACCTTTCGTTTGCCGGGGGCCATTGTGTACAATTCACACGAAGAGAAGTTCCTGATCAATCTTGTATCCGACAACCAGCATGTACCGGGCCTGATCGTGGGGGTGGGTTCGGAGATTCCTGAGCGCTTTGACGTAGCCGGTTTTTTGCGCCGCCATGAGATCCAGGCGCCTTATGCGTTGTATATCGGGCGTCTGGATGAAAACAAAGGCGTGCCCGAACTCCTGGATTTCTTTCTGCGCATGCAAAATCAAACCAAAAATGAATTCCATCTCGTTCTGATCGGCAAGGCCTGGATTCCGGTTCCGGATCATCCCCGCATTCACTACCTGGGGTTCATGCCGGACGGGGAAAAATTCAATGCCTTGAAAGGAAGTGCATTCCTCATCAACCCGTCGCAGTTTGAGTCTTTATCCATGGTGGCGCTGGAGGCGTGGGCGCTGGGAAAGCCCGTCATGGCAAATGGGCGCACCGAAGTGTTGCGCGGGCAGTGCCTGCGCAGCAATGCGGGGCTGTGGTACACCAATTACGCTGAGTTCATTGCCATATGGGAGCGACTCGGCGAAAATGAATGCCTGCGAAAAAAACTGGGTGAAAACGGGCGGCGCTTTTTCCTGGATCACTATGCATGGCCCGAGATCCGGCGTAAGTACAATCAAGTGTTTGCCATGCTTGCGGGAAATCAAAAAAAATCCAATCAGCGTGATTCCGCTGATGCGGCCGGATAAACGGAGACAACGGTAGAAGACAACCCTCCCCGGGGAGTAAACCTGGCCTCGACTTCGATCTCCAGCGGATCCAGAAGCGCGACCAGATGGTCGCGGATCAGTCGCGTCAAGCGCTCGTAAAAGATCCCGGTCTGGCGGTATTGCAGAAAGTAATATTTCAGCGACTTTAATTCCACGATCTTTTCCCGGGGGATATAGCGAATGCGGATGGTGCCGTAATCCGGAAGTCCTGTTTTGGGGCAGAGGGATGTAAACTCCGGATTCAAGATCTCGATGCGGGTATGTGAATCCGGAGGCTGGAAAGGCAATGCCTCCAGTACATCTGGATTTACATGGCTTTGCGGACGCCTCAACTTTATCAGTTCTTCGGTAATGCGGTTCATGGACATGCCGAACTCCCGGTTGAAAACCAATCGGTTTTCCGCCGCAAAAAGTGTACGTAATTTGCCGACCCAATTCAAGTGCCCGCCGAGGTCAAGCCTGGGGATTTACGCCGGGAAACGGCGAATTACCTTGACTCCATGGCGATATTCTGCTATTCTCATCACCCTGTGAATACGAAATGGGCGTAACGAAATCGGCTGAAAAACAGGAGTAATCGGGAGTGATCAGAGTCTTATTGGCGGGAAAATTGGATGCCGGTATGGCGGACGACCTGAGAACCGTTCCTGAATTTGAGATCCATGAAGTGGAGGTCATTCCGCATTTATGCACGGCCGGTGAATTGCACCACATTGATGCCGCGGTTGTGGATGCCCGCATCCCGGTTGACCGGAAATTTCTGCAGCAAACTGAGAATCTGCGTCTCCTGATCCGACCGGCGACAACGGCGGGGGAAATGGACCTGGATTACGCCCGTTCCCGGGGAATTGACGTTCGTTGCACTCCTTTTGCCACCGCTGAAACAGTTGCCGACTATACATTGGCACTGATCATGGCCTGTCGCTTCCATATCGGTCCCGCCTACCACTGTTTTCACGCCAGCAAGGATATCGGGCAAAGCACACCCGATGCTTTTCGTTCTGAACGGAAATTAACCCTGGGTATTGTGGGATTCGGACGGATCGGCTCTGAAGTGGGCAAAAGGGCATTCAACCTGGGAATGGAAATCCTGTACAGCGATATCGAGGAAGTTCAATGCGTTTTTCCAGCCAGAAGAATTTCATTCGCACACCTGCTATCCTCGGCGGACATCATTTCTCTGCATTTGCCCTTGACTCGTGACACCCGTCACATGTTGGATGCGGAACCTATTTCCAGGATGAGACCGCTAAGCATCCTGGTGGACTTGTCCGCACCCGGAGTTGTAAATACGGCGACGCTGCTGGATGCCATGCTTGCTGGAAAGCCGGCTGCAGCGGCTATGGACATCAAGGCGATTCCCGAGGGATTAGAGAGAAAAGCGCGCGGCATCAGTGGAATCTACCCCGTGAGCGGCGAAGTGTTCATGCCCGGAATCGATTCAAAACGATCGGGGAATGATGTGATTTCAATACTCAAAGAGTTCTTTAATGTTTAGGAAGCAAGCACAATGATCACCATTATCGGCAACTCACTGAATTCAGGCAACAAAAAAGTTCTGGACAAGATGAACAAAATGGATATGGAATACATCCGGCGCGAAGTCCTGCATCAGTTAGAGAGCGGGGCGGAGTATGTTGAACTCAACGCCATGCCTCTATTGCACCAGGAAAGACCCTTCCTCTGCAAAGTGATCCCCATTGTCGAGGAACTGGGCGCAAAGGTTTTTGTTCGCAGCGAAAACACAGCCACCCTGGTTGAGGCCATCGAGATTTCTGGAAACGACATTATCGTGGGAGACATTGAGTTTAATCCCGAGAAGATAGAGACCCTTCACAAGGCCATGCAAGCCTCAGACAAAACCGTACGCATTGTGGCTTTAACCCGCGAAGATCCACGTGACAACGATATTTACCCGGAAAAATCCCTGTTAATCGCGCAGAGATATGTGGATACCCTTCTGGACAAAGGCATCAGCCGCAAAAACATCCTGCTGGATGCGGTCATTCAACCTTTGGAAGAGAATTTTTCTCACGGCAAGACATTTCTCAATACCCTCGAGTTGTTTAAGCTGGATTTCCCTCAGGTTAAAACCATCGGCAACCTGACCAACCTTTCATACGGATTGCCCCGTCGTTTTATGCTGACATCCTATTTTCTATCCCTGGCCATTTCCCGGGGGCTGGATTACATTGTGCTGAACGTGATGGACAAATCCGTCCAGGAAGCAACGGTTTCCACTTTGTCGATTATCGGCAGGGATCGAAACCTGCAGAATTACCTGAAATTCTGCCGCAACAAAAAGGAAGCCAAGCAACGGCAGATGTAGCCATGGAAGACCAGCGCATCAAGGATATCCTCATCAAAAAAGACGGGATTTTCCGGAGTTTGTTTATTGAACACCAGGAATTCCAACAACAACTTGATGATTTGTCCGGAACGGGAAACGACAGTGAAATTCAGGAGGTCCGGGTACGGGAAATAAAAAAACGCAAGCTTCAGTTAAAAGACGCCATGCAGCGCATGATCAGCGTCTATCGCAGGCGGATCGACTCTTCTCTGGACAGGCAGTCATGATTCCCAGGTCCAAGCGGAATGATGCCGGTCGCAGAAAGGAAAAACGATTCCCCAATGAGCGCCATCGCAAAGTGCGCATTTCATTCCTACCATCTGTGTTTACGACTTTCAATTTGTTGCTTGGGTATCTCGCTTTGCTTCAGATCCTGAAACGGGATTTTGCCCAAGCGGTATATTTTGTGATTATTGCAGTGGTTATGGACGGGTTTGACGGCACGATAGCGCGCTTAACCAAGACCGAATCGCGATTCGGCATGCAGCTGGATACACTGGTGGATGGCGTGACTTTCGGCCTGGTTACTTCGGTGATGGTATATGTCTGGGGCTTTCACGACACCTATCCCCAGATCGGCCGGGTGGTCGGGTTTCTCTTTCTCAGCGCGGGTATCATGCGCCTGGCCCGTTTCAACATGTTGCGGGATTCCAAGAGTTCTCAATCGCATATGTTTGTCGGGATTCCCATTCCGCTGGGGGCGGCCTGTGTGCTCTCGGTCGTGCTGATTTTCGACCGCCCGCCGATTCAGCCGCTGCATGTAATGCTGTTCGCCGGGTATGTTCTGTTGGTGGCATTCCTGATGATTTCCAACATTCGCTACCAAACCATGAAGGGCATCCAGCCGCGACACAGTCTGATTTTTCTTTTTGTTCTTGCCGGACTGATTGCTTTCGGCAGCATGTATCCCAGGCAGACCATCCCGGTCTTGACCGTGGTGTATATGTTTTCTCCTGTTCTGGTGCGTTTGTATGATCGATATCAATCCGAATCCTCCGGGGAATCATCTCTTGAAAAGGACACCAGCGAATCGGTTGGAGATTCCAAATCGCGATGAACGCCGGTTTAACCCTTAAAGCGCATATTCGCCCTTATTCCAAGCGCTTCATACTGGCTTTGTTTTTCATGTCCCTGGTGGCGGCTTTCACCGCCATGTTTGCCTTTATCATTCAACCGCTGATGGACGAGTTGTTTATCCAGGGAGCCGGAGGCACCGCGGCCATGGCCCAGAAGGGCCACATGGTGCGCAATTGGATCCAGGATCTGTTTAACGTGGATCGGCGGGGCATGACGCTGCTATTGCCGCAACTGCTCTTTGTCTCATTTCTCGGTCAGGCTGTTTTTCAGTTTTTTTCCCTGTATTTCATGAAAACCCTGGGTCTAAAGGTTGTTCGCAATATCCGGGACAACCTGTATCGTAACCTCATGTACCAGTCCATCGATTTCCTATCCAAGTCACGCACCGGAGACCTGGTATCTCGCCTGACCAATGACATCGAAAAAATCAAGTTTGCCGTTTCAGAGACCCTCGCGGTCTATGTACGCGAAAGCCTGACCATGGTGGCGCTGCTGGTGGTGATCTTTTTCCACGACTGGTTTCTGTCGTTGATTTCGTTAATGATTTTGCCGGTTGCCACATTCTTCCTGACACTGTTCGGCCGGCGCGTAAAAAAACAGGGTGTCCAGTCTCAGGTGGCGGTCGGCCGCTTGTCCAATGCATTTACCGAAACCATGACGGGAAACAAAATCGTCAAGGCCTACAACATGGAAGAAGAGGAGATCAGGCGCTTTTCCCGTCTCAATCATGAGCATTATCGCATCAACTCCCGCATCGCCCTGGTGTACTCAATGGCATCACCGGTAATGCACACCATGGGAGGTCTGGTAGCTGCCATTATCTTTACGCTGGGCATGCAGCGTGTCGTCGACGGTATCATGACACCCGGGCAGTTTTCGTCTTTCCTGGCCGCGCTTTTCCTGATGTACAACCCCATTAAGCGATTGTCCCAGGCCAACAACGATTATCAACAGGGAAGAGCCGGATATGAACGGGTTCAAGAGATCATGAATACCGACTCCGGCACACAAGACTCAGCCAAAACCAAGAGCCTGGACCGGGTGAACGGCAAAGTGGAATTTCGCGACGTCTCTTTTGCATATACCCCCAACATTGCGGTGATCCGCAATGTCAGTTTCACGGTTCAGCCCAACGAAGTGGTGGCTTTGGTGGGGGCCAGCGGTTCGGGCAAAACCACCTTGATGAATTTGCTGATGCGCTTTTACGATCCAGACAGTGGCAGGATACTGATCGACGATCAAGATATCGCGTTGATTACACGCGAATCCCTGCGAAGGCATATTGGCCTGGTGACTCAGGACGTGTTCCTGTTTAATGATACCATTGTCAGCAATATTGCTTATGGGTCCGGTGAACCCTGTATGGAAGAGATCCGCCGCTCGGCAAGAATCGCCCGCGCTTCTGATTTTATTGAGAAGCTTCCCCAGGGATATGAGAGCCGGGTGGGGGAAAGGGGCGTCTTTTTATCGACGGGACAACGACAGCGCATCCTGATCGCCAGGGCCATTTACCGTCAACCCCGGATAATGGTTTTTGATGAAGCCACTTCCGCTTTGGATACGGAATCTGAGAAGGCCATTCAGGAAGCCATGCTGGAGGTAATGGAAGGCCGCACGACGTTTGTGATCGCGCATCGTCTGTCCACCATTATCGAAGCCGACATGATCCTGGTCATTGAGAACGGGCGTATTCGCGAATCCGGTAATCACCGGGATCTGCTGAAGCGTCGCGGACTCTACTATTCCCTGTATAATTTGCAATTCCCGGAGATGGACATTATAATGTGACGCATGAAAAGCATGACCGGATTCGCCCAGGGGCGGTTCGATTTTAACGAATTTTCTTTTTCCGTTTCCATAAAATCCCTGAATCACAAGTTCCTGGACCTTAATTTCAAAGGCACCGGTATCACACCGAATTCAGAGAAACTGATCAAGGAGATCATCAAGGACCGGGTTCATCGCGGAAAAGTGGATATCGTTTTCAACCTGTTTGAACGCGATCCCTTAAAGTGGAATATTCAGTTTAATGAATTCCTGTTGGATGAGATCCTGGAGAAGATGGCCCCCTTTAATCGCAGGCACAAATTCCCCATCAACCTTTCCCTGGATTCGTTAATGAAAATCCCCATGATTTTCCACCTGGATTACGAGTTTGAGAAAATCTCTCCCGCCAGCCTGGACCTGATCCGCACTTCCATCAGTCAGGTTTGCGATGATTTCGTGGTTAGTCGCGCGGAAGAAGGCGAATTCATCCAGGCAAGTATTCTCGACTCTTTGCAGCGAGTGCGGCAATACCTGGAAGAAATTGAAGCGGAAGCGGACCAGGCTGAAAACCTGGTGTTCAGCAACCTTCAGGAAAAGATCCGCAGATTTGTTAAGGAGTACGAGTTGGATGAGAGGCGCATTGCCCAGGAAGCCGCCCTTTCGGCGGAAAAGAGCTGCATCCGTGAAGAGATCCAGCGCCTGGAAACCCATACCCAAAGACTGCAGGCCCTGGTAAAGAATCCGGAACCATGGGTAAAGGGGCGCGAAGCGGATTTTCTTTCACAGGAAATGCTGCGAGAAACCCACACCATTGCATCCAAAACCGCTTCGCTGGACATTCATCACATGATCCTGATGGTGCGCCGGGAGATCGAAAAAATCCGTCAGCAGGTACAGAATGTCGAATAGGATTCTGCTGCACATTGGTTTTGGAAACAGTGTGACCCGTAGTCAGGTTTTGGCCATCATTCAACCCGGATCCTCACCGATAAAGCGTTTTGTCCGTGAAAAACGAGATGAAGGCAGGTTGATTGACGCCACCATGGGGAAAAAGATGCGGGCATTGGTGATCAGCCGTTCCGGCCCGGTCTTTTTATCGGCGATTTCGGTGGCTTCACTGGTCGCCCGCATGCAGGAGGGCGGGGGAGAAGAGCCGACAACCAGGCCTTTACGACCTGAAGCAGGGGAAGACATTGATGGCTCTTGACGCAAAATCCCAATCAGACGGCCAACACCTGCTGGTTGTTTCCGGGCCTTCCGGATCCGGGAAAACAACTTTGATCCGTCGCCTGATGATGGCCGTCCCTGGGTTGTATTTCTCCGTCTCCCATACCACGCGCAAGCGCAGACCCGGGGAAACTCCCGGTGTAGACTATCATTTCGTAAATTATGCAGAGTTTACGGCCATGATTAAAGCCAAAGCGTTTGTGGAATGGGCTGCCGTGCATGGTGAACGTTACGGCACCAGTTGGTCTGAGTTGAGAGCGGTTGAAAAAAGTGACCGCACCATGATTCTGGATGTGGATATACAGGGCGCGGAAGCGGTTCGCAAAATGATGCCCGCCAGCATATCCGTGTTTATCATGCCGCCCTCCATGCAGGAATTGCGACGGCGCCTGATGCACAGGGAGTCACAATGGACCCACACAATGGAACAGCGATTGGAAACCGCCCGGCATGAGATGTCATTGCACCACTGTTTCGATTTCATTGTAATCAACGATGTCCTGGACAACGCGCTGGATGCGCTGGTGCATATTGTAAACGCCATGGAGTTACGAGCGCAAAGACAACTATCACGGGTAAAACGCATTCTTGGAGGGCAGTGATGAACGTTTTACTTGCAGTGACCGGTTCCATTTCCGCGTACAAGGCCGTTGACATTTTGCGCGCTTTCCAACGGCTGGGCCATGATGTCAGCGTTGTATTGACCCGGAATGCCTGTCGCTTTGTCAAGCCGTTGACGTTTGATACCTTTGTGCCTGGACGCGTGCACACGCAATGGTTTGAGGATGCCGATGACCCGCTAGAGCATATCAACCTGGGACGAAAACACGACCTTTTGCTGATTGCCCCAGCCAGTGCGGCCACCATCGCGCGCATGGCCGCCGGCATGGCGAATGATTTGCTGAGCGCCACTTACCTGGCTTTTCCCGGGCGGGTTGTGATTGCTCCCGCCATGAACGAGGGCATGTACGCTCACCCGGCGGTAAAACACAACCTAACCATACTGAAAGAACGGGGTGTGGAAGTGATCCCTCCCGATTCGGGAGAATTGGCCTGTGGCGGCAAAGGCGCCGGTCGCCTGC
The DNA here is from genome assembly GCA_011049425.1 of Candidatus Aminicenantes bacterium. NCBI lineage: Bacteria > Candidatus Aminicenantota > Candidatus Aminicenantota bacterium. Next base: position 124,887 of record DSBM01000141.1, on the reverse strand, counting down.
CCGAACCGCAACACATTGTGGAACACTGTCTGGGAGTGATGCGTGTGTAAACGTGTGCTCATCACCTCAGGCCCAACCCGGGAGCCGTTGGATCCCATCCGTTTCCTGGGCAATCGTTCATCCGGTTTAACCGGACTGTACCTCGCCAAAGTTTTTGCTGAAAAATATGCAAGCGAAGTTGTTTTCATATCCGGGCCGGTTTGTCGCTACCCGTCCGGGGTAAAGTTAATTAAAGTGGAAACCGCCCAGGAAATGCATGAAGCCGTCTTTGCCTGCTTTTCCAGCGTTGATGCCATCATAATGGTTGCGGCCGTTGCTGATTTCCGTCCAGCCCGCAGCAGCCCGCACAAGATCAAGAAAGCCGGATCTCCACTGTTGCTGGAACTGGAGCGCAATCCGGACATTCTGAAAGAGGCGGGAAATCGCCGCACGCCGCGACAGGTCCTGGTGGGATTCGCCGCTGAGACGGAGAATGCCCTGGAAAACGGCAAGCGCAAACTCTTTGCCAAGAACCTTGATATATTAGTAATCAATGAGATTTCTGAGCAAAACCCCGCCTTTGGAGCGGTTCCAAACCGGGTCACTTTAATGACCCCGGATCAAGTCATCCCCTTACCGAGCCGATCCAAAGCGGAATTGGCCCGGGTGATTGCCGCTCAGGTCGTCCATTTGTCAATACTACGGGAAAAACAGTGAGGCGGCAAATGAATAGAACGGGATTGGCGGAATGGTTGCACTTTTTTCGCGAACTCGGGGTGGACAGCCTGAATTTGCCCGCCATCGCCCTTGTGGGCAAAGAATCGGTTTCTTTGGAGTCTCTGCATCAACGGATCCATTCCTGTACCCGTTGTTCCCTGCACCAGACGCGGCGCCAAAGTGTTCCCGGTGAGGGGGCGCCAAAGCCTTTGATCCTGTTTGTCGGTGAGGGCCCCGGCGAACAGGAAGATCGCGAAGGACGGCCCTTTGTGGGCAAAGCCGGCCAACTGCTAGACCGGCTGATTCAACGCATGGGGCATTCCCGCGAATCCGTGTTCATCGGAAATATCGTGAAATGCCGGCCGCCCGGGAACCGGGATCCCAACGACAGTGAAGTGGAAGCTTGTTTGCCCTACCTTTATCAACAGATTGACTTGTTGTCTCCCCGCGTGATTGTATGTTTGGGAAAGGTGGCGGCCAACCGTTTGCTGGGGAACCATGCGGCCATTTCACGGATGCGGGGTCGAATCTTTTCGTTCAAGGGTATTCCCGTTGTTCCCACCTTTCATCCCTCCTACATTCTGCATCAACGCGGAAAAGAGTCCATCTCCAAGGCAAAGTGGGAAGTATGGGCTGATATGCAGGAAGTGTTAAAGCTTCTCAAGCCCTGATCCGTGCAAGTTCACATCGCCTTGTCCCTGAACCTGATCGAACCGTTGACCTATTCTATTCCTGAGTCCGGGTTGGATCAGGTCGGATTGGGGAGCCGGGTGATCGTTCCCATCGGCAATCGCTTGGAAACGGGATGGGTTGTTTCATTTTCTTCGGATTACACCGGGCGTATCCGTCCGGTGGTTGGATGGGTCCGGGATTCCTTTCGTTTACCGCCGCTTTACCTGGAGTTTGTTCTGCATGCGGCGCGACGTTTTCTCCTGCCTCCGGGAATCCTGCTGGACTCGGCGTTATCTCCCCGTCGACGTAACCGTCGTCAGCTGCGCATGATGGTGGATGGCGAACCCGGACCTGCACTGCCGGCACTGAACTTGCAGGGAGTGAAAAAGACCAAGCGGCTTTTGCCGGTTGAGTTCGGCGTTTTTTCCCGCAACCTGGGTGATCCCGGTTCTGTTTTCCCACAGAAACAAACCGGAGCGGGATTTTCTGAGCGCTTGATACTTGATTATCAGCGAAGTCCCCATTATCAGGAGATGATGGACGCATGTCTGGAAAAGGGCTTCAGTGCATTGTTTCTTACCTCGGATATCCGCACTGCCAAAGAAATGATAGCCCAATCACCGGGCATGGTCGCGTACCATTCTCTATTGTCCGCAGCCGACAGAGAGCATGCCTGGACGCGGGCGGTCGGCGGAGAGCCACTTGCCGTTGTTGGTGGTCAAGCCGCGTTGATGCTGCCATTTCCCCGCTTGGGTATTGTCGTGGTTGAGCAGCCTACGGCCTGGTTGAGCCGGCCTGGCGGGCGGGAAACAGAGCCCGTCCCCGAATTGGCGCGATTGCGTGCCGCCATAGAGCGGATCCCTTTTGTTCAGGGTGATCATTCCCATCCACTGGCGGTGTTCCGTCGCCGCTCATTTGTGGTTGTAGAAGACAGCCGCTGTAAAAAAAAGGTGGAAACGAAAGTAATCCCCTTGCCGCCGGGATCACCGGGGATTCCACTAAACCTGCTGCAACGAATTTCAGAACATCTGGATGCAGGGCGCCGGGTTCTGGTTATGGTGAACCGCTTGCAGGGAGAAGATTATCTTTTCTGTCCCCATTGCCGCATGATCGCCAGGTGTCCCCATTGCCGGGAAGTCATTTTGCCGGGAAAGGGGCCGGAAACGGCAAAGACCTGCCCGAATTGCGGGGGAGTCTGGAAAGCGGAAACCACCTGTTATCGGTGCAAAAAAGAACTGGTACGGGTTCCCCGGGGTAACCTGATATCCTTGCGGGACCAGGTACAAAAACGCATCCTGGGCCAAAAACCCCCGGTTATCACGGCCGAGTCCGATTCCCGGGCAATGGAGGCGGCGGCATCTCAAGATGGGTGCCGTGTGGTGATGGGGACCTGGGCTGTATTGCGACCGGAATTCCGCCAAGCGTTCACGGCCGCTATCTATTTCCGTCCCGAGTCGGATTTCCACTTTACGGAGTACGATGCCGCCGAGCAGATCCAGGTCGTAGTGGGGCGCTTGCGCGAATGGGTCGTAAATGGGGGTCACGTGGATGTTTTTTCCACTTTTCATTTTCATTACGGCTTGAGGTTGCTGCAGTCAGAGGAAGCGTTCCAGAGGCGGGAATCAAAATACAGGCGCTGGTTCCACCTGCCGCCGCATGCGGACCTGTTTGACCTGGTTTTTCGCGAATCATCCCAAAGAAAGGTTGCCGCGCGCATGCGCTTGGCCCGAAAACAGATCGGTGAGCGCATGGTTGTTATGGACACCCGCCTGGAGTCAAGGATTGCCAAATACGGCAAAATATCGGGTCTGATGGTGGTCAGCGGTAGCGTTGCCGCATTGAGAATGACGGGTATCCTGAATCAGCGAGATGTGCGCGTTATCCGGAAGCGCTGAAAGTGATTGCGGTCAATGGCCGGGCTTTGAGCTGTCCGTGCCCTTGTCGGGAGTTTTTTCGGAAGGGGGTTTATGAGATTGTGCCGGGGCGGGTGTGTCCATGGTGACGTGACCTTTAAATCGGGCGCCCTCTTCGATGATCAGTTTCTCAACCGAGATGTCTCCACAAAATGAGCCGGATGCGCTGATAAGCAGTTTTTGCGCAGATATCACTTTGCCTTTAACGGTTCCGCGGATGGTGATAACCTTGCCGTTGAGGTCACCCGTGACTTGACCGGACTCTTCCACAACCAACGGCTGTTTGCTGTGAATGTTGCCCTTGACTTTGCCTCTGATCACAAGCGCTTCTTCCGAGTGGATTTCACCTTCAACCGTTAGAGATTCGCCGATCATGGATTCGGAATTTTGTGAACGGGATGAAAACGGGTTGAAACTGTCCTTGTCGTCTTTTCTGTCCGTGTTGAACGCCATGATTGTCTCCTTTTTTTTGAATGGGTCCCAGGTTGGTATCGGTTCTCCTCGGGTCGGTTCCGATACCGAAAGGCATTATGGGATGATCCGCACAGGTTGTCAAGCAACTGCGCGGGATCCTTTCATTGAGACGCTGGATTACGGGGATATGCCGTGAACCCCAGCAACAACCGGTCCGGGAGGTACGACAACTTGGCCCGGCGCAAACCGGCAATACCCAGATCTTGTTCACGATTGATCCATCGAGCCCATGATATCAGGTGCCGCGCGGTTTCGCGGTTGATCATTTGTGCCGCGCCTTTCACTGCAGGGTCAAACTTTTCAAAATGCACGGTGGCCGTGTCGCGGTTCTGGCGCGACCAGATCGAGAAAGCGACCAGTTTTTGAGCAACAAACAAACCGAAGCCGCGGATACCGAGTTCACGGCAATTTTGAAAGGCTCTTTGCAAAGCATTGTATTCAGGAGACTCGTGCAAAGCGACATCGTGTCTTTTGTGGCTCCATTCAGCAGCGAGTTGGCGGCAGCGGGGCCATTCCTCCGGTTGAAGTTCACGGCAGACATAGTGGGGATGGTTGGAAAGAAACTGATGAATCTGGTTGCGTTTGCGGGACAATTTGCGACCCCTGAGTTCAGCCAGTTTGTGCGCGGAATAGATGTAGTCCGCATTGTCCCGGTCAGGGCGGATGCAAAAATGCTTTTCCAGATCTGCGTGTTGTTCGATATATGTCGGGGGGACCATTGCGATGGTTCCCGTTAATGCCTGGGATCGGAGGCTCTGAGAGAGACGTAAGAGATCGTTTGCAGACAACTCAGGGCCCAACGGCATCAACAGGGTTTGGGTTTTGCCGTTCAGGAGCAGTAGATGGTTGTCATTGATTTGCCAGCAAGAGTTGTATGTATCCTGCCAGCAAAAAAGCGCGGCGAAGTTATAATGAGAGCTGTCGGTGGGAAACTTGTCCAGGAGTGAATGGAATTGAAAGCTATCTGAAACATGAAAGGCGGAGAAACTCGCAACGTCCACCAGCATGGGGTTATTTCCCGGTAAAACGCATGGGGACATGCCCACTCAGGCTGCTGAATCCCAGTCCGCGGTAAAATTCCGCCGTACCCGGCGCTGAGATCAGCCCGATCCAGCCGATATTGCGGCTGCAAAGGTCTTCCAGAATGGCATTCACAATCCGCCTGCCCAAGCCGAGTCCGCGAAAGGAATCGTACACCACCACATCCTGAATGTAGGCGTCGGATATGGAGTCTGAAATGGCGCGTCCGAAACCGACCAGGCGCTTTTCGTGAAAAGCACCAAAGCAGCACAGGCTGCCGGCGATAAGGCCGGGAACCCAATCGCCGCTCCGGCCATCATGGTTTTCCAGCCAGCCGGCGTGGCGGTAGATGTTTACCAGTTCCTGTGGCGGCACGGGATTAAACTTGTCAATGCGGTTGACGCGAACGCAAAGCGCCGGGGTCGGTCCTTTTTCGGGCATGGTTAGACCCTAAACGCTATAGACGACGCTGTCAAGAATTTCCGGGCATCGGTTCTTTACGAAGCAGTTGCGTGCGCAAGCAAAGAAGTGGTATGAGTGTTAATCGGCGACAGGTGATAACCGGCGCAGTTTTTCAACCACCTTATCCATCTCGGTTTGAAGAATACGCGACAAGACTCTGGGAAGCAGGCGCGAATCACGGCGGGCGAGGCGATCCATGCGATCAAAGCGGTGTTCTGCCAGGACACGCTTACCGTCATGGGTGGTAATGCGGATGGACATGGAGAGGCGGGCGAACCAGACATCTCTCTGATCGCATTCTTCAATGGCGTTTAAGCGGCTGTGCAAGACCCAATCCGGTTCGGCTTCGGCGGCGGATTGGATCACCCGGGCGAATACATTGCGCTGGTTGAGATAATTGATCAGGGCCTCACGGATCATTTGAGAGGGCTTCTTTATCCAATACTCGTAGTTATAGAAATCCAACTGGTAAGGCGAAAGCCGGTATATCAGTCGATAGCCTTCGTAAATCTGATCAACCATTGCATCGCTTACCAAGATGGTTCCCGGAAAAGGAGTGACGCTGATTGGCTGCGGCGGTGGAGAGATGTGCAGTTGATAATAACGTTTTTCAGTAGCGGTGGTACATCCCAGCCACAGCATGACGACGGCAATTACAGCGGGAATGATGCGCTTCATGGTTTGGACCTCCGGCGTTTGCTTTTGCGGATCAGGATATTGGGATCTTCGTCCAACCGGCGCGTAAACGATCTGAGGTCGGCAAAGGCATCGTGGATCATTTCAACAGCCATGCCGATTTCGTGTTTCAACTCCACAATGGCGTTGCTGATGCGTTGAACTCCGGTATCGGTATTGCGGATTAAGCGGCCGAATTCATTTGCCGAGAAGCGTTGGGAAAGACTGTTAAGTGATTTTTCCAAATCCCGGCCGATTCGATCCAGGCGATCCGCGGGCAGGGCGCGGTTGAGGTTGGCCATGAAAAGGTTTAATTCCTTTGTGGAACGATCGAGATTTGCGGAAGCGCTGTCCAGTTGAATCAGCAATTCCTCGAGGTTGACGCGGCGAATGTTAAACACTTCGCTCAATACCGTGGCGGTTTTGTTGAGATGCTCGACAAATTCCTCGATATTCTGCTGATTGCGGGGACTGAGTAATACGTTGATGCGTTTCACCGCCTCATCAATGTTTTGCACGATGTCTTCGGCTTTTTCCCCCATGCCCGGTTCAGTGGGAATGCTGCCCCCGGGGGCGATACAGGGGGCTTCGTTGCTGCCTCCATAGAGTTCAATGTACTTCAGCCCGGTAATGCCGATAAACATGAGTTTGGCTCTCATGTCGGACTTGATTTTGAATTGGCGCTGAATGCGCACGGTAACCAGGATGGATTTGAGGTCATCCGGGTTGACGTTGATCTCTTCCGTGTTGCCGACACGTACGCCCTGATATTTTACCGTGGAACTTTTTTCCAGTCCGCCTACGGAAATTCCGGTAAAGTTTATCGAATACAGATCTCCACGGTGTTGAACCAGGGGAATGATAAATGCGCCCAGGGCCGCAATCAAAAGCAGCGAGGAAACAACCAGAAATATGTGCAAGCGGTTTTTTTGTTCCTTTGTGATCATGGTGAGATTCCCTTGTTATTCGCATTGCCCCAGAGAAAGAACGCCCGTACAAATGGATCAGATGTATTTTTCAACTCTTGAAAAGACCCGTTGAAGCGGATTCTGCTTTGCTGCATCACCAACACATCATCAGCGATGCGTTCAATCGATCGCAGTTCGTGGGTGACGACCACGAAAGTGATTCCCAGCAACTCTTTCAGGTTGAGCATCAATTCATCCAGGCCGGCGGCGGTAATGGGATCAAGGCCGGCTGACGGTTCATCACAAAAAATGATTTCCGGATCCAGGATCATGGCGCGCGCCAGGGCGGCCCGCTTTCGCATCCCCCCACTGAGTTCGGCGGGATAACGCGCCAACTCCGGGGCCAAACCCACCTGGTGCAAGCGATTGGTTACCATCTCTTTGCGGATCTCGTGGCTGATGGCGGGATGATGCATGGTGATGGGCAATGCAATGTTTTCGTACAGGTTGAGGGAATTCAGCAGGGCACCGCTCTGATATAATACACCGATGCGGCCAAAAAGCCGCTGCAGGGACTGTTCTGAGCTGAAATCGACCGGGCGCCCGTCGAATTCAACTGAACCGGCTATGGGGGGCAGCAGGCCGATCATGGTTTTCAGCAACGTGGATTTGCCGCAACCGCTTTTTCCCAGCACGACAACGATGCGGCCGCGTTTTACCGTTAGGTCGATGTGTGAAACCACCGCGGTTCCGTGGTAGCCAATCGTCAGGTCGCGGGTTTGAACAATGGTTTCCTGTCTCATTTCAATACAGCAAAAGTGCGAATATGCTGTCCAGCACGATAATCAGGGAAATGGACAACACGACCGATTCCGTGGTTGCGATTCCCACCCCCAGCGCGCCGCGGGATACGGAGAATCCTTTAAACCCACTGCTGATCACGATGACCCAGCCGAAAACCATGGTTTTGCCCAGACCGATCAGCAGGTCTTCCAGTTCCACAATGGTCAGCATCTCGTCGTAGAAGGCTTTGAAAGAGATTCCGGAATAGAATTTTCCCACCAGCATGCCGCCGAAAATTCCCACGATATTCGCCACGGCGACAAGGAGGGGAACCGCCAGGCCGATGGCGACGAGCCGCGGAACCATGAGGAATTTCTCAGGGTTCAGGCCCATGGTGTGCAGGGCGTCCACTTCCTCCAGCACTTTCATGGAGGCGATCTCGGCGGTGATGGACGCGCCTACTTTTCCGGCCAGAATGATGCCGGTCATAAGCGGAACCAGTTCACGAATCATGCCGAATCCCACCACGTCCGCCAGAAATATGTTCGCCCCGAAATCATTGAGTTGCTTGGCCGTGGTCAGGGCGATGGTGACGCCCACCAGGAAAGTGATGATGCTGACAATCCAATAGGAGCCATACCCCATATGGTAGAGTTGCTGGCGGATCTCACCGGGGTACACTCCGCGTCGCCGCCAAAGGTAATGCCAGATATGAGCAAATTCATCGGCCATGAGTACCAGGAATTGCTTTGCTGAATCGTACCAGTTTGGCTGGGGAAGGTCGGTTGCCGGTTCTCCGGAGTCGGGAGCGGGAGCATCGCTGCCGGTAAACACATCCAGCATGCGTTTCAGACGGGGGGAGAGTCCATGCATGCGAATGTCGGGCCGCGTACGCGTCAAGTGACTGATTATGGCCGCACCGGTGGAATCCATCTGTTCAACCCGGGAGAAATCCAGCGACACCGGCCGCCCGGGGTTCAGTTTGCGCAATTGATTCTGGATTTCGCTGTAGTCTTCCAGAACCAGCCGGCTTGGCAATTGGATATGTTGTTGGTTATCGGGACCCATTTGCGACTCAAATGGATTGTAGCCGATTTGAAACCCAGCGTCCACCACACACGGCAGGAACCTTTGTGAATTGACAAAACGCCCGGCGTCCGGCATATTGAGGAGGGGAAGCCTCGGGCTTAATCCCGATGCAGAGAGGAGGGGAAATGAAGCCTTGTGAAAAAAAAAGAATTCTGTGGTGCGGAGCCATCTTGATTCCCGGAGTATTGCGAATCATGGCGGAACTTTTGCCGCCAAACTTTATTTCGGGATGGTTGTCAGCGATGGTTGCCGTGACCGTAGTGGTCGCGGCGGCGGCCGGATCAATTTACATGGCGGCCTCGGCCCTTGATAGCGGCAACGCGGTTTAAAAAAGTGGTTCTCTTCCATTTAGTGTGGGTAAGCCCGCATTAATGATTGGCGAGGGGTTGTGGAGAGGGTACTCTACTGCAGTCTTTCTCTTTTTTCGAAGAATAATAAACTCCAGACCCACAAAACCCACACAAAATGGAAGAGAACCAAAAAGTCTTATGCGGTTTTGACCGCGGTTCCGCTGACCGACACCATCAGCATGCCGTTGTTCTGGCCCAACACTTCGTAGTCGATATCCACACCCACTATCGAGTCCGCTCCCAGGGCGGCGGCGCGCTCCTCGAGTTCTTTTAACGCCACCTGGCGTGCCCGGCCCAGTTCCCGTTCGTAAGCGGCTGAACGGCCTCCCACCAGGTCGCGGATTCCCGCGAACAGGTCTTTGAACAGATTGGCTCCCATAATGGCCTCTCCTGTAACCAGGCCAAGGTAAGCGCGGATTTTTTTGCCCTCAATGGAGGGAGTGGTGGTAACAATCATATCGGCACCTCCTGGAAAGACATTGTGATCTGTGGTTTCCCACCTGGAAAATACGTTCCATTCCAACTGTTTGTTCTCACCTGGTTGAAGGCACGCCATGAATCGCTATTGCCAAGCCTCGTCTTTTTCCCTTACAATTTGGAATTGCGGGACTTTTCACAGCTGGTTCCCGCTGGGAGAACTCATGCAGATGAAACACCTTCCGGCTTGCCTGTTGTTTTCGTTATGCCTGTTAGCGTTTGTGCCGACTTTGAATGCCCAAACTTCACCAAACGATTTTTTGGGTCATGAGGTCGGACAGGACGGAAAACTTGCGGATTACGCTCAGATTCTGGAGTACTTTCGCATTCTGGACAAAGAGTCGGAACGCCTGCAATTGCTCCAAATCGGAAAAACCGTTCAGGGGCGTCCACTGGTCATGGCCGTTGTTTCATCGCCGGCCAACCTGAAAAACATGGACCACTATCGTGAAATTGTCCGGAAACTGCGGGATGCCCGGGACTTAACCAGGGAGGATGCGTCGAAACTGGCTCAAACCGGTCGTACCATCCTGCTGATCACCTGCAGCCTGCACGCCACCGAGATCGGGGCGTCACAGATGAGCATGGAACTCGCCTGGAGGCTGACAACGGGAAAAACCCCTTTTCCCGGTCAGGACGTATTGGACAAAGTAATCGTGTTGCTGGTTCCCACCATCAACCCAGACGGTGTTCAGATGGTAACGGACTGGTACAGAAAGTATCGGGGAACCCTTTACGACGGCGGACGCATGCCCTGGCTATATCATCACTATGCGGGACATGACAATAACCGAGACTGGTTCATGGGCAACCTGCCGGAAACACGGGCGCTAATGCAGGTTCTTTTCCACGACTGGATTCCCCAGATCCATATCGATGAACACCAGATGGGCTCTTCGGGGGCGCGCCTGTTCATACCTCCCTTTAAAGACCCCCCCACCGGACCGGTCCATCCGCTGGTATGGCGGGGGATCGCCCTTTGCGGCAGCCATATGGCATATCGCCTGGAAGAAGAGAACCGGGCCGGAGTGGTACACGGTCGCAGCTTTACCGGATGGTGGATCGGTGCTTGCGATGATACGTCCTGGCTTCACAATGCGATCGGCATCCTGAGTGAAATGGCTTCCGTGAAGATCGCGACCCCGGTTTACGTTGAGCCGGGTGAGATCAGTGACAGTTATTATCAAAAGAGCATGCAGTTCCCCCATCCATGGAGGGGTGGGTGGTGGCGTTTGCGGGATATCGTGGATTACGAGCTCACGTTGTCATTCGGTTTGATCGAAGCCGCCGCTTTGTATCGGCAATCGTTTTTAATGAATTTCTACCGCATGTGCAAAGACGCGGTCGACGGCCAAAGAGAAAATGGAGTCACCGCGTTCCTGATTCCGAATATTCAGCACGATGCTCCAGCCGCACGGCGCATGCTCCGCATCCTGCAGCTCGGAGGCGTCGAAGTTCATCAAATCACTGCGGATTCGCAATCGGGGCAACGAATGGTGCCGGCGGGAACCTGGGTGATCAACATGAATCAGCCTTATCAACCTTATGCCCAGGCTCTGCTGGAGCGCCAGCGTTATCCAGACATGCGCCAGTATCCGGGCGGTCCGCCCATTCCCCCATACGACAATGCGGGGTGGACTTTGCCTCTGCAGATGGGAGTGGAGTGCATTCCGGTGGAAGGTCCATTTGCAGCCGAGATGAAGATGATTTCCGATGTGTCGGATCCCCGGGTTGATATTCCGGAAGAGAAGGTGTGGGCTGTGTTGAAAGGCGGCGAAAATGCAGCTCATCAAGCGGTTTTTGCTTTACTGGACGGCGGAGTGACGGTATGGCGAAAAACCGAACCGGGAGGCAATGAGGGCCCGGAATCGGCTGAATGCGGTGATTTCCTGGTGCGCCTGAATCCAAAAAGTCGTCGGGAAATCGATAAGTTGCAGCAGGCACTGGGCTTTTCTTGCGGCTTTGGCGATGGTGAGCTTCGCGCCGGAATGGTGCAATTGGTTTTTCCTCGTATCGGCGTGTACCAGTCCTGGAATGCCAGCATGGACGAAGGTTGGACCCGCTTCATGCTGGACGATGCCGGCATTCGTTTCCAGACCCTGCACAACCAGCAGATCTCAAGCCCGAAGGGAAAGAACGGGTTGAATACTGATTTCGATGTCATTGTATTGCCGTCGGAAAGCAAAGATTTGATTGTGAAAGGCGAGCCGGCCCCTGATTCGCCCTGGAAACGGTATTATTCTCCTCTCCCGCCCGAATACCAGGGCGGAATCAAAAAACAGGGCATAGAGGCTTTAAAAAAATTCGTGCGCCAGGGAGGTCACTTGGTTTGCCTGAACCGCTCTTCAGAGTTGGTTCTAAAGGAGTTTGAACCCCCGGTCCGCAATATTTTAAAAGGGCTGAAGCGCGACAAGTTTTTCTGTCCCATGTCCATTCTTGGAGTCGAAGTGGATATCGAGCATCCCCTGGGTCTGGGAATGCAAAAAAAAGCGGCAGTGATGTTTTCAGACAGTCCGGCCTTTTCGACCTGGATTCCCCGTCAACCCTGGCAGCGGAGAGTGGTGGCCCGGTATCCCGAAAGGGAAATTCTGGAGAGCGGGTGGCTGCTGGGAGAATCTCACCTTGCCCGCAAAGCCGCCCTCGTGGATTTAGAGTACGGCAAAGGCAGGATTGTCCTGTTTGGATTCCGTCCCCAGAGCCGTGCGCAGAGTCATGGAACCTACAAACTCCTGTTTAACGCTTTGCTGCGATCCGCATGGAAAGACGATATCAAAAAATGAACGCAGGGATCAGTTAAACGCCGTACAGGATGGAGTCCCGGTCCCCGGAGAGCGAAAATGTTTTGGCGAAAAGCGCGCCAGGGTGCAACGGGGGTGATTTTTTGAGTGGAGGAACGATATGAAGAAGTTAAAAGCTTTTGACAAGCTGTGGCGCTTAAGTTGTTTTTGCTGGGCAATGGCGGCCATCCTTTTCACTTCATGGAGTTGCACAAAGTCTCAAAAATCAGCTCAGGATTGGATTCAGCAGGGGGTTGAACACTTCAAGGCCGAAAGATACGCACAGGCGGCAAGCGCTTACCAACAAGCTGTTGAGAAAGAGCCCGAAAATGCGGTGACCTACAATCTCCTGGGCATGGCCTATCGTTTCCGGTACAATCAAACCGGTGATCCAGCCATGCGCGAAAAGGAAACCGCGGCTTTTCGCAGGGCCGTGGAGTTGAATCCCCGGTTTGTTGTCGCCATTAAAAACCTGGCCGCCACCTCTCACCGGGATGGGAATCACAGAGAAGCCGCCGCATGGGCCCGTCGCGCCTTGGAGCTGTTTCCCCGGGATCCGGAAAAGCCCCTGCTCGAGTCCTGGATCCGGCAACACGCTGAAAATGGGGAAGCGCCGGTTTCACCGTAGGAGTCGACCATGGAGTGGAGAGCCAGTCACATTCTGGTGAAAGACCGCAACCTGGCGGAAAGGATTCGTCGCGAAATCCAAGCCGGCGCCCCTTTTGCCGACATGGCGCGGCGATATTCCACCTGCCCCAGCAAATCCAAAGGTGGAGATTTGGGATGGTTCGGGCCGGGAAAAATGGTCGTCGAATTTGAGCGTGCCGTACAAAAACTTGCAAACAGCGGCATCAGCCCCGTGGTGCAAACCAGGTTCGGTTATCATGTAATCCGCAAAACCGGGCAACGGGATTAGTTTAAATCAACGTCCGTGTCCGCTGCAGGCCGCATCCGGGGTTAAAGACTGAAGTTCATCCGCCCGCCAGGCTTTGAGCGCTTCCGCCACGGTATTGCCGGTAAAAAGGAAGGCTTGCGTCCCGGATTCGGCCAAACGCGCGATGGCGCGATGTCCCATTCCGGATACAATGAGTACGTCTACGGAATGATTCTCCAGTCCGGCCAGGGGTTTGCATGCGCCCTGGTTGTGATCGATGCGTTCGTTCACAATCCCCCTGGTTTCCATGGTTTCACTGTTCACCAGGGTAAAATAGGGTGCCATACCGAAATGGGGGCTTACCGTTGATTTCAGGCCCTTGTTGTCAACAGTGGGAATACAGATGTTCATGTGGGTTTCTCCTTTGATGCGAATGGTGTAATGATTCAGCAAGGCGGCCACCATTTTACGGCGCCCGGTTCGCAGCAAACGCTGAAGCGTGGCCCGGGAGACATTCATAATAGCCGCCGCCGCGGTCTGGTTGCAGTTGTCGAGGTCGCACAGCCGCAACGCCTCGAATTCATCGGCTTCCATGAGCGCAACGCCGCACACTTCTTTGGCTGAAGTGGGACCGATAATGTGGTCCCGTTGCAGCAGCCTGCAGGCGCGGTGTTTTTTTCTACGACCCATGGAGAGCCTTTATTTTGAGCATATGCACATTATACGGGGGATGTGTGCGCGTGTCAATGCTTTCGGGAAGGAAAGCGATATGCCGTGCGGGACTCAAAGAAACAGTGAAAAAAAGAGGGAAAACGGCGTTATGATAAGGCGGGTTGTGAAAGGTTGAGCCGGGAAAGGACACGAGTCCTTTCCCGGCGCACAATCAGTCTTTGACTTCGGGAATCCGCAGGACCTGGCCCGGATAAATTTTATCCGGATCCTTGAGCAGTGGTTGGTTGGCTTTAAAAATCACCATGTACTTCATTGGATTGCCGTAAAACTGTTTGGCAATGGCTGATAACGTGTCGCCGCGCACGACTGTGTGAAACAGCGCCTGTGGGGATTCCTGTTCGACTGTCAGGTTGTCGTCGACTTTTTCAACCCCGGCCACATTGCCGGCGGCCAGAATGACCTTCTCGCGCATTTCCTGGGTTTTTACGCGGCCTGAAATTTTTGCCAAACCATCGGAAAAATTCACGGAAAGATCTTCCACATCCAGATCCAGAGAACGGATCTCTTTAACCAGGCGCTCACCCGCGCCGGGTTCGTTAACCAAACCGATGGCTTTGCCTGCATCTTTGATAAAATCAAACAATCCCATGTCTTCCTCCCGGAATAAGTATCTGTTTTTTAGCGTTTGAACAGTCGTCCCAACAATCCCGTGCCGATCTGAATGACTTCCCCGCTGATATCCCCGTCTCCATCCTGATCCAGAAACTGCAACAGGGGAGAGAGGCGTTTTTTTGTCCGCGGCCGCACCTGCTCATCCTCTCTTCCCAGCAGTTTGCTGAGGGCGTCGCTGTCCAGGTTTTTCTGGTTGCGGAGTTTGCCCAGCAATCCCAGTACAATCGGGGCCACGGTGACCATAAGGCGGGTGATCTGCCCTGTGTCCAGGCCCGTGGCGCGGCCGACGCCGGATTCCACCGCCCTGGTTTTGGATCCGAACAGGTGCCCCAGGATTCCCATGCCGGCGCTTTCATTCGGTCTGGATATGGCTTCTCCAAGGCGTTCAAGGATGCTGCCGTCATGATCCCGTTTCAAGGCATTGAGCAGGGAACCGGCGCCGTCACGGCTGTTGGTATTGCGGTTCATGGCATGGATCATCGAGGGCAATACAAGCTCCAGGGCGGAACGGGTCGCCCGCGGTGATCCCCCGATGGTTTTGCTTAAATTGGAAAGGCTGTCCCCTTTCCCCAGCATATGCACCATTTGTTTGACTATTTGCTCCATTCATTTCCTCCTGTCATCCTGAATATAACACAATTTAAACAATAAAGGGACTGGTTTTCCACTATTTTTCTGCGGTTTCCAGAACAGGCATAAGACCGCTTCCGGGTGTATCCAGCCAGCGATTCACCGTGGTTGAGTCCATGCCTTTCTGTTGGCTCCAGAAGTCGCGGAAATCCTGCGTTTCTGCGCCTGATTCCCTGAATTCAAGGTAAAAGCGGCGGCAGGCCGCAAAAAACGCCTCATCGCCCATCAGGCTGCGAAAATGGTGCAGCATCAACGCTCCCTGGCAGTAACGGATCACATGGTTATGCCCGGTATTGTCTGCCGGAACTTTTGACAGTGCACCGGCACTCTGCGGTAGATTGCGGACCTGCTCTTCGCAACTTTTTAAGTAGGCGGCAGAGTCCATGGCGTTTCCGGCGGCTTCCAGGACCAGCAGTGAGAAATACTCCGCGAAAGCTTCGTTGATCCAGTCCGCCTGGCCACGGCCGGAATTCCACCAGAAGTGGGCCAATTCGTGGGCATTGCCGCGTATAAAGGAAAGCGCCGGGCGGGACTCGAGGGCGGCGCTGATGCGTCCCTCTGAAGAGATGATCAATCCCGGCCTGGAGTAGCCGCCCTGACCCTTTTCACGGGGAGAGTAGACATGACGCAGGCTGGTTCCCGCGTGCAGGGGAGGGCCGAGCCATTGGGTATGGTATTCCAGTGCCCGCGCCATTTCACGGGCTTCGCGATTCACAAAATCAGCAGGTAAGCGGGTGTGCAAGACTGAAATGATACCGAAATCACTGCCCGCGGGCACCTGAATTTCCTTGAAATCCGGAGAGGCCACAACCACCAGGTCGTGGTCCCGCGCGGACTCCCATGTGGTGTGAATTCTGTTTTCTTTCAAACGGGTACCGGTTTTTTCTCCCGAGGCAATGACTTTCCAGTTATCCGGGGCGATAATTTCGAGTTTCAGGCTGAACCAATGGCGTCCCGGCCACTGGGGATGCCAGCCTGAATAGGCGGCCAACTCCACCCGTTCAGGTCCAATGGTGTCGTCCATTGATAATTTGCCCGGCTTCGCTAAACCCCACTGCGGAAGTTTTTTCAGCACGCCGCTGTAGCGCACGAAGAGGTCGATCCGTGACGTTGTGCCCGTTTCTCTGTTTAATTGGATGTCCACGCGCTGGCGTGCGGGGTACAGTTTCTCCGGTGGGGCGGGGGTCATGGAGAAAGGCATGTTGCGCCCGTTCAGGGCCAGCTCGTCGATGCGGAAGGTCTGGTGCAGAAAGAACGAGAGGGTCGGTGACGCGGGTTGCTCCAGGAAGAGGCGGATGGCCGCGTTGGCCTGCAGGAAACCCTGGTCGGGAAAGACCTCTACGGACACATCGTAATGCTCGGGGCCGATGCGAAAAAGTGTTTGAACACGGCCTTCAGCCTTACCCGGACAGGGAGTACAAAACGAAAGGATCACAAAAAAACACGCAATCAATGGGCCGGTTGGTTTTTGGGGTGGTTTTCTTTTCAAACCGTGCAAGGATTTGGAACGCATCTGGATCACCATATCTCATTCATAACCGAAATCAACAGGAACGGCAATTGCGAACTCTGGAAATGATCCCTCTGCAGCGGGTGCGCACCGCCCGGATATCGCTGCCGGAGTAGCCGCTGGTTTGCAGCAGGTGAAAGAGCTTGTTGGTATGGCGGGGATCCAGGGATCTGCCCAGGCGCCCGGAATCTTGCAGGCGGATGCAATCCGGGGTCCCCGGAACAGGCGAGTAATCCGCCAGGCGGGGGATGATGCCCAGGTTTTCCACGAAATCCAGGGTGGCGTGCACGGAATCGAGCGATTGTCCCGGCAAACCCCACAATACGTAGGTTTCCATCTCTGCGGCAGAGAAACCGGCTTCCAGCAGGTGATCAACGGCCCGGCGCATGGTATCTGCGTCCGCCTTGTTGGAATCCCGGACGTGGATGTCGCATGAAGTGGTTTCCAGGCTCAGGCGCAGGGTGCGGGTGCCTGCATTGCGCAGGGCATGGGCGCTAACGGAATCGATTTCGCGCACATGCAGGCCGTTGGGTGTATGCAGACACAAATTCATCTCCGCCGCGGCCCGGGCCAGTGGCAGAAATCGGCTTTCTTTGTTGATCAGTAAGGCGTCATCAAAAAAAACGAAATGGCGGCGAGACCGACGAGCGCTACGGACTTCGCGAATGACCGCGGATACCGGGCGTTCACTGAATTCAGGATTCAGCAAGCGGGATGCGCAATAACTGCACTGCATGGGACATCCCCGTGAAGTCAGCAAGGGATAGGCGGGATCAGCAGCAGAGAGGAAATCTTCAATGCGGATGCGGGATGGTCGGGGTTTAAATAATTTGCGCCCGCCGATGCGCTGAATAAGCTTGAGCAGCAAGTTTTCTCCAGGGCCGGAGATATAATAATCGGCCCTGATTTCGCGCTTGCTTGCAGCCGGCATCAGCGTAGGCAGGATGCCCCCCACGACCGTAACCGCATCCGGGGAATGCCGGCGCAGCCTGTCCAGGGTGAAGCTCGCCCCGTCCACCCAATAGGTCATGAGTGTGGTCATGCAGATCATGTCCATTGGCGGGAGGGTTTCCAGGTATGCGTCAAAAACAGTCAGCGGCCAGCCGTAGCGCGCGAAAAAGCGGGGGATGGACTGAAAACATTGCGGTTTGGCAATAGGGGAGCGGTAAAAATGACCGCGACCGTCATCCGGGTCGTAAAGATTCTCGAGACCGGCGTAGCGGTCCAGGGGATTGAGCCAGAATACGCGGCAACTGGTACGTGATTTAACCACAGCCGCCAGTTGCATGAGCCCGAGCGGGCGAAGCCAGAGATCATAAGCCGAGAAATCGGTGATATAGGGAGTCAGAAAAAGAACGTTCAATGCCGCCCCATCACCACGCGTTCAATGCCGGCAAGGTCCGGGATGATCTGAATGTCGTGGAAGCCCCGTGCCTTCATCTCCTGCGCGATGCCTCGCGCCTGGTTGTATCCGGTTTCCAGCAGCAGCCATCCGCCGGGATGGATTCTGGAATGGGAGCCGTGTATGATACGATGCAGGATTTCCGTGCCTTCATGACCGCCAACCAGGGCCCTCCGCGGTTCAAACCCACGGATATGTTTTGGCAGGGCGTGGTATTCCTGACTACTCAAGTAAGGCGGGTTGGCCACAATCATCCGCCAGGGTCCGCCGTGGCGGGGGAAAAGGTTTCCCCCACAGACACGGACCCGCGTTTCAACCCTGAATCGATCAAGGTTACATTGCAACAGGCGCCGGGCGCGCCGGTCAATCTCCAGGGCGGTCACCCGGACATCCGCTTCCAATGCCAGGGTGATTGAAACACAACCGGAACCGGCGCCGATATCGAGAATAGTGTCTTTGGGACGGATGCGGGCCAGGGCCTGCTCAACCAGGGTTTCCGTTTCCGGTCGCGGAACCAGCACGCGGCGATCCACGCAGAAACTGCGTGAGAAGAACTCGCGTTTCTTGAGGATATAGTAAAGCGGCTCACCCCGTAAAAGCCGCCGCAGATTCCTGGAAAAGCGTTTCTGACCTTGCTTATCCGTGATCTCATCCGGGCGGATTGTCCAGTAGCGGCCGCGGGAAATTGCAAAGGCGTCGCAAAGCAGGAGCTCAGCATCGAGTGGCTTGATTCCCGCCTGACTCCCTTTCAACAGGGCATCGGCAATCAGTTCTCCGTAGCGCACGGTGCGGAGAGTTCGCGGAATCGCTGTTGCAGGACCCGCTCTTCATGGCGGCCGGCCAGTGCGGCCAGAAGGTCGCTGATGTTGCCGTCCAGGACGCTTTCCAGGTTGAAGTTTCGCCCGGAAATGCGGTGATCCGTGGCACGGTTCTGGGGAAAATTGTAGGTGCGGATCTTTTCGGAACGTTCACCGGAACCCACCTGTGCGCGACGATCCAGAGCAATCCCCTCTTCCTGTTGGCGCATCTCCTCTTCGTACAGGCGGGATTTGAGTACGGCCAGGGCCTTGTCACGATTTTTGTGCTGGGAAGACTCGTCCTGGCAGGTGACCACGATTCCCGAGGGAAAATGGGTGACGCGGATGGCGGATTCGGTTTTGTTGACGTGTTGTCCTCCGCTTCCGGAAGCCCGGTACGTGTCAATGCGGACATCCGCGGGATTAAGGGTGACTTCCACATCGCGCACTTCAGGCAGCACGGCCACGGTGGCGGTTGATGTGTGGATGCGTCCGCTGGATTCGGTTGCCGGAACCCGTTGTACGCGGTGTACCCCGCTTTCGAACTTGAGTTGACCGTATACGTCATTACCACGCAAGTGCAGAATCACTTCCTTGATGCCGCCGATGGAGGAGTAGGTGGTGGAGATGACATCGGCCTTCCAGTGGCGGCGTTCCGCCACACGGTGGTACATGCGCAACAGATCCGCGGCAAAGAGGGAGGCCTCATCACCCCCGGTGCCGGCGCGAATCTCCAGATAGACATTGCGGTGATCCGCGGCCGCGTCCCGAACCAGCAAGCGGCGGACCATGATTGTGAGTTCCGAGATTTTTTCATCCAGTCCGTCCACTTCATTACGTGCCAGTAAAGCCATCTCCGGGTCATCCTCGATTTTCGCCATTTCAAGGGCTTCGGAACGCTCTTTATCATAGCGGCGCAGATCCAGGTACAGATCGCTTACGGGTTTGATCCGGGATAACTCGCGTGAGAGGTTGCGGAAATTTTCGGAATTGGAGGTTACATCCATTTCCGCCAGGCGCTGCGTCAGGGCTTGCGCTTTTTCGTAAAGGTTGTGCAGACAAGAGAGAAGGGTGTCATTGCTCCTTGTAGCCATACTTTTTCTTGAACTTCTCGATACGGCCTTCTGTATCCACGTATTTCTGCTTGCCCGTATAGAAGGGATGACAACTGGAACAGATTTCCACTTCGATCCCTTTGACCGTGGCCCGGGTCTTGAAGGTATTGCCACAAGCACAGGTGACGGTACATTCCATATATTCGGGATGAATTTCTTTCTTCATAATGCCTCCGAAGTGGGCATTTTAGCATGATTGTCCCGATGGTGTCAACGGATCCACAACGGATGCGGTCGCGGTTGAGGCCGGATAGCGCATAGCGTATAATCGCATTGGGAGTTGAACACATGCAGACCGAAACCAGCGACATGAATACAACCGCAATCGTTCTGGCGGGCGGCAGGGGAGTCCGACTGGGCGGATCCGATCCAAAGCAGTTTCGCGAAATAGACGGGAAAGAGATGCTTCGCCACAGCGTTGAGCGCTTACTGACCCATCCCCGCATCCGGGATGTGATTCTGGTTGTACCGGAAGATCGGCTCTCACGCACCCTTGTTATGATGGATGGATTTAGTCGCGAGCGTATTCGAGTGGTAGCGGGCAAAGACACCAGGCAGGGATCATCACGCGCGGGCTTGGCGGCCGTGGTGGCGGGAAGGACCCACGTGCTGATTCACGATGCGGCGCGTCCGTGGATCGACTCCGCTCTTGTGGATCGCATCCTGGATGCCCTGAAAAGGGCGGATGCGGTAGCGCCCGCAATCGCGGTCAGCGACACATTGGTACAATTGGACCCGGAAGGAAAAGTGGCGGATTTTCCGAACCGCTCCATTTACAAGAGGATCCAGACACCTCAAGGTTTTCGTCTGAATGTGATCCGTGAGGCGCACGAGCGGGCCCGCAGAGACAACGGAGTCCTGGTCACGGATGATGCCGGGCTGGTCCATCATTACAGCCTGGCCCGGATCGCCCTGGTTGAGGGAGATGTGCGCAACATCAAGGTTACCTTTAGAGAGGATCTGGAAGCTTTTTGAATAAAGCCGGTTAAGTTGAAAAGGGGATCTATTGCCTTTTGTGAGTGATCACACAGAAGACCGCAAGGGTTTGGGGGCAAGAGGCGAGGGGCAAGGGTAGGGGCGTGAACCGCCCGAGAAAAATGCGTAAGAGAGTTGGGTAGTTGGAAAGAATGAAATGCGGTGAACCGTCAGGCCTTAAACACACAACTCAGGTGGCAGAGGGTAAGTTCATCTTCGTTGTTGAGTTCGTACTTAACCCCGGTCTTCATTTTTTCCCCGTTGATAAACGTGCCGTTAATGGCACCGGGCTCCTCTGAAATGTAGAACCGATCGTTGGTGAACTGGATCTTGGCGTGTTTGCGGGAGATGTATTTTTCCTCATCTTCCTTGGTCAGGTCGATATCGGGTGTAAAGCCGCTGGTGTAGTCGCGGCGCCCGAGAAAGGTGGTCTTATGCGTGAGTTGCACCACCCGGTTGGAACGTTGAATCACCAGGTATGCCTGGATGGCCGGATCCAGCAGGTCCTGATTGTCCTCTTCAAGCGATTCTGAGGCGGGTTGTTCGTCACTGGTGATGTCTTGTCCTTTCATCTGAAACAGGTATTCCAGAATCTTAAGGTTTTTCTCGGAAAGTTTTTTCACGATTTTCAGTGAGATCTCCCGGCTTTTCTTCATCATCTCCACCAGGGCGGAGTAGGGGATCCTTATTATGGAAGCATCTTCCATGACCTCAACGGTAAACATGGCTTCCTGGCCGTCGTTCAGGCTTTCTTCACCGAAAAAGTCTCCTTTGCCCAGGGAAATGAGGATCAGGTTGTTGCGGTTGAGTTTCAACTGAACCCGGCCCGAGTTGATGATGTAGAAGTGGTTCTGCTCATCCCCTTCGGTAAAGATGATGTCGCCTTTAGAGTAACTGTAAACAAACTGTTTAAAACCTTCCATTTTAAACCTCGGCCAAATCCCGCCTGTAGAGAAGGTTATTCTATATGAAGGCGAGAGTTATTGTCAACAGCCCCGGCGGACCGGGTGGTTGCCGGGTCTCAGATTGACATCCCCCCGGCTTGCCCCTATAATCAGCCCCATGCTGGTTGATATGGCGGATCTCGTTCAACCCCGATCACAAGAGGAAAAGTTGCTGCAGGGGCTGGATCCCAAACGCATGCCCAAACATGTGGCCATTATTATGGACGGCAACGGCCGCTGGGCCCAAAGCCGGGGTTTGAGCAGGCTGGAGGGCCACCGCAAGGGTGCCGCGACCGCGCGGCTGATCGTAGAGGCATGCGCACGCATGTCCATCCCCATACTGACGCTTTACACTTTCTCAAGTGAAAACTGGAAGCGCCCCCCACGCGAGATCAACGCCCTGATGAACATGTTGTACGAGAACCTTGAACAGAAAGCCGAACTGTTGAAGCGGCATCGTATCCGCATGCGCATGATCGGAGAACCGACACGCCTGCCGGCCAGGTTGGGTCGCAAAATAAAAGAAACAGAAGAAATGTCACGTGATTTCACTGACATGACTGTCAACCTGGCCATCAATTACGGCGGCCGCCAGGAAATACTCCAAGCTGTACGCTCCATGATAAAAGCGGGAGTGAATGCCGAGAGCGTCAGTGATGAGACTTTGAGACAGTATCTTTACACCCAGAATGACCCCGATCCGGACCTCGTGATTCGCACATCAGGTGAACAGCGGTTGTCCAATTTTCTGGTTTACCAGTCAGCGTACGCGGAATTGATTTTTGCGCGCGAATTGTGGCCCGACTTCCTAATGGGCCCCTTATTGCGTTCATTAACGGAATTTCAATCACGGCAACGCCGTTTTGGAGGCATATGAAGGAATTTGCCGCGCGCAACCTGACCGCACTGGTCTTGATTCTGTTGGCCTATGTCTGGATCCGCTTTTCCTCCGAGTTGGCATTTTCCATTGTGCTTTTCCTGTTGATCGGAGCGGCCGCATTGGAGTGGGTGCGCTTATGCCGGCCCGTCATGCACCATTTCGCCGTCACGGGTACGGCTGCCCTGCTGGTGGCGTCCAGCTTTACGTTTAAAACACCTGAACTTGCCGATACCATTTGTCTACTGGTGTTTCTTTTCGGAGCCTATTTTTTAGTGCGCATCCGCCGCACAGAGCAGTTGGCCTCGTTTGTTCGCGATTTTGCGATCCATACCGGGGTGGTGTTTTATCTTTTTATCCCGCTGTATTATCTCTTGCGGTTAAAACAACTCGGTCCCAACTACCTTTTCTTTCTGTTGGCCGTTATCGCGGTCGGCGACTCCTTTGCCTATTTCGTGGGCAGCCTTTGGGCCCGGTACGGCAAAAGGATTCCCATCTATCCCGTGGCATCACCAAAAAAATCCCTGCAGGGACTGATCGCCGCCGTTTTATTCGCCGCCGCCGCGGCAATTCCCGTTCTGGCCATTTTTCCCTTGCCGGTTGCCCAGTCCACCGCGATATGGAGCGCGGCCATTCTGGGATTGCTTTCCCAGTTGTCCGACCCCGTGGAATCACTTTTTAAACGCGCGGCGGGACGCAAGGACTCCGGATCCATCCTTCCCGGTCATGGGGGTGTACTGGATCGGGTGGACAGCTATATCTTTTGTGCCCCGGCCCTGTACGCGCTGGCGCGTTTTGTGTGGGCATAGGGGCCGGCCGTGAAAAACGTTGTGTTATTGGGATCCACCGGATCCATTGGCCGCAGGGCCCTGGAGATCCTCTCGGCTGAAAGCAACTCTCACTTCAGGGTGACGGGACTGGCCGCCGGGGAAAACATCCAACTTCTGGAGCAGCAGATCTTAAAGTTCCAGCCCCGTATTGTATCCGTGGCCAACCGGGAAGACGCGGACCGCCTGCACAGACATTTTTCCGACATGCAATTTTTTTCCGGCGCATCGGGCCTGGAGCAGCTGATTCATGCAGCGGACCCGGAGGTGGTGATATCGGCAATCAGCGGCACTGTATCGCTGGCCGCCAACCTGGCGGCTTTGCAAAAGGGCGTTCGCCTTTGCCTGGCCAACAAGGAAACCCTGGTTGCGGCCGGAGCCCTGGTTCAAGAGGCTTTAAACCGCTATGATGGAGAATTGATTCCCGTTGACAGTGAACACTCCGCCGTATTTCAATGTCTTCAAGGACAAACGCGTGAATCCGTATCGCGAATCCTGCTGACTGCCTCAGGCGGGCCTTTTTTTCGTCGCTCCCGCGCGGAGTTGGTGAACGTCTCGCTTGAGATGGCCTTGAACCATCCCACCTGGACCATGGGGCGCAAGATAACCATTGATTCAGCTACGTTGATGAACAAGGCCCTGGAATTGATCGAGGCCGCTTTCCTGTTTCAAATCGGGGAGGATCGGATCGGAGTGTTGATCCATCCTCAAAGCGTGGTCCACTCCATGGTGGAATTCTATGACGGCTCGATCCTGGCCCAGTTGGGCATTGCCGATATGGGAATCCCCATTCACTACGCTTTGAATTATCCGCAAAGAAGTTTCCTGGACGTTGAGTCCCTGCGCATGGAACGGCTGGGCAATCTGGAATTCTTTGCGGAAGATTCCATGGACGTCCCCTCATTGTCACTGGCGCGTTCCGTGCTCAGGACGGGAAAAAGTGCGGGTGCGGTTCTAAACGCGGCAAATGAAGAAGCGGTGGAAGCGTTTATCGAAAGACGGATTTCCTTTGTGGAAATATTCAGTATGGTTGAAGAGGTCCTTTCCCGGTCATGTTTCCACCCCATTCGTACCTTACAGGACGTGACCGCAGCCATTGATGCGACGCGCGCACAATGCCGGGAATGGTTGCAGCGAAAATTTCGGAGCTGATTCATGAGCATTCTATACCAAGTGTTTGCGTTTTTACTGATGTTCGGCATTATCGTGTTGGTCCACGAGTTCGGTCATTTCACCGCCGCCCGCCTCATGGGGGTGCGCGTGGAAACCTTTTCGTTCGGTTTCGGCAAACGCTTGCTGGGACGCAGGATGGGCAAGGGGGGTACGGAATTCCGCCTCAGCGCCATTCCCCTGGGCGGGTATGTCAAAATGGCGGGTGAAGAGAGTTACGATCCCGCGGATTTAAAAGCAGATGAATTTTATGCCAAGAACCGGGGTCAACGGATTTTCATCCTGTTAATGGGACCGGCCATGAACATCCTGCTTGCGTTTGTGATTCTGGCGGTGATTTTTATGGCTGGAGTCAACGTGGAGCGATACCACCAGGACCCGCCGGTTATCGACTACGTGCAATCGTCATCCCCGGCTGCAGATGCCGGACTGAAAGCCGGAGACCGCATTCTGGCGATGGATGGGCGTGAAATCAAAAACTGGCAGGATCTGGAATACGCCATTGGCGCCAACCCGGATCAAACCGTTGCCGTAAAGTACCTGCGTGACCAACAAGTCGTTGAGACCCGGATGCGGATTTCTTCTTTTACGGAGTATTCCCTGGGCTACGCTGGTCTGCATCCTGAGTTTCGAACCCTGATTGAAAACGTGGAACCGGGAAGCCCGGCGCAACGGGCCGGCATCCGTGCCGAAGACCGCATTCTGGCGGTGGATAACCAGTCCGTCAACTACTTTGAATTGCCGCAACTCATTCAACAGGCGGGCGATTCACCGCTCCACTTAGATATCCAGCGGGGTCAGGAACAATTAAAGATAAAGGTGACGCCTGAGAAAGCCAGGGATGAGGAACGATATCGCATCGGCATTGCCATGAAACCGTTTGCGCCATCGGTCAAGCGATATTTCGGGCCATTGGCGGCCACGGCACGCTCAGCCAAAGAGTTGGTGCGGCTGACTACCCTGACATTTGACGCGTTCCGCAAAATGATTGTCGGCCGCCTTTCCCCCAAAAACCTTTCCGGCCCCATTGAGATTGCGCGTTTTTCCAGCCGCGCGCTGTCATCGGGGTTGTCCAGTTTTTTCATGCTGGTGGCCTTCATTTCATTGCAACTGGGAATCATCAATCTGTTTCCCATTCCCGCCCTGGACGGAGGCCATTTAATGATCTTTTCCCTGGAAGCGATTTTGCGCCGGGATTTCAGCATGCGCCTGAAAGAAGGATTGATCACGGGCGGATTCATCCTTTTGATCGCCTTAATGGTTTTCGTGATCCTGAATGATATAGCCAAGGCGTTGCCCAACGGATGGGATTCTTTGCTGCCGTTTTAAGCATAGGGCGGTTGTAACTCCGGATAGCATGTGCTACATTGAATCCATGTCCGGGATCCGTTTCGGCACTGATGGAAGGCGGGGTCGGGGGATTCTTGGCTGAAAAAGGCGCTTTTATTCGTTCCAAGGCCTTCCTGTTGCTCCTGACCCTGTTGCTGTTTATCTTGATCCTGACTTTCTTTTTTGGTGACAGCGGTATTATAGAGATTGTTCAGGCGCAAAAACGTATCGAGGAACTGGAAAAACGCATTGTTGTACTGGAGAAGCGACGAAACGAACTACAGAGCGAAATCGAGCAACTGCGCCGCGATCCACGCTCGCTTGAAGCCGTGGCGCGTGAAAAACTCTGGCTGATGAAAAAGGATGAAAAAGTAATCGTGGTCATACCCGAGAAAGAATCCCGAAAGCGCAATCATGACGGTTCAGGCAAAGAGGTGGAAAAATGACGGCATTCTGGCAGTGGTGGCAACAGATTCCGCATCAAATCGACCCGGTGCTGGTCAGCATCGGGAGTTTCGAGGTCCGTTATTACGGTTTGATGTATCTGGCGGCGTTTGCTGTTTCCTGGCTGGTGATGCGATACCGGGTAAGGCGGGGAGAGGTTGGTGTATCGATGCCCGAGGTAAACGACTACATGTTCTGGGCGATTCTGGCGGTTTTAATCGGGGGCCGCCTGGGATATGTTTTATTTTATGACCTGAATTACTTCCTGGCCCACCCCCTGGCCATTATCCTGCCCTTTTCCACCGAACAGGGAATCCATTTCACCGGTTTCCGGGGCATGTCTTTTCATGGCGGCGCCCTGGCCGTGGCCCTGGTTACATTCTGGTTTTGCCGCAAGCGGGGAAAAAGCCTGCTCTCTTTTGGTGACCTGCTGGCCAGCAGTGTTCCCCTGGGCTACACATTCGGCCGCCTGGGCAATTTCCTGAACGGAGAGCTTTACGGTCGCGTAACGCAAATGCCCTGGGGTATGTCTTTTCCCGAAGCGCCGGGATCGGCGTTGCGCCATCCGTCGCAATTGTATGAAGCCTTTTTCGAAGGCATTCTGTTGTTTTTACTGATCTGGTGGTTGCGCCGTCGCGTGAACCGCCCGGGGCGACTATTGGGAGTTTATCTGGTTGGTTACGCTGTTTTTCGTTTTCTGATTGAGTTCCTGCGCGAACCAGACGCCCACCTCGGTTTTGTGCTGGGGTCGCTTACCATGGGCCAGGTGCTTTGCCTGGTGATGGCAGTCATGGGATTCTTTTTGATACTGTTGCCGCGAAGGCCGGAAAGAAAGCGAAAGGCATGAAAAGCGCTTAAGTGATTCCAAGATCCCGCAGCAGTTCCAGGCCTTCTCCGCGGCGCAGAATCCGCGGGGGAGATACCGTTAGATCCAGGATAGAGGAACCGCGCGATGGGGGCAGGCGCCCGGCATCGATCAACAGGTCGATCTCGGGAAACTGACCCAGGATCTCTGCGGGGTCCGAAAGCGGCGGGGAGCCGGATCGATTGACGGATGTGGAGATCAGGGGGATGCGGATTTCCGCCAGCGCTTTTCGGGGAAACGGATGGGCGGGGATGCGAAGACCGATGGTGTCGGCACCGTGAAGCAGATTCCGATTGAGGCCGGGGTTGGCCGGCAGGATCATGGTATAGGGTCCGGGGAAAACACGTCCGGCATTTCGGCCAAGCCATGAAGGCAGAGCGGAAGACAGTTCTGTGAGTGCGTGCATGTCCCAAACCGCAACGGAATAGGATTTATGGGCGCGCGCCTTAATGCAGCCGATGCGGCGATGCAGGTCAAGATTGCGAAAATCTCCTCCCATGCCGTACAAGGTGTCGGTGGGATAGACCACCAACCCGCCCCCTTCCAGCAAGCGCTGCAAGCGGCGGCGCCAGTTGGATGAGTTCAGTCGCGAAAGCGGCCATACCCGGTTCTGGTGCAAAGGGGGAGGCGGCGTCATTGAAACCTATTGAAATTGCACGCGGAAAGGCATGATGGCCGCGGGAAAACTGCGCTTGAACTTTTGCAGCAGGGCTTCCAGCTTCGGGTTTTCCATCGCACTGACCCCGGCGGTCATTCCGATCAACACGTCCAGGAGGGACTTGCGCCGGGGAAGAATCAGCAGTCCGGCGGGATCTTTATCGCTAAAGCCGGCCAGGCTGCGGGCTGCGGCAAGGGCGTCCAGCAAGCCGCCGCATTGATCCACCAGGCCGAGCTCAAGGGCCCGGGAACCAGACCACACACGGCCGGCGGCAGCCGCTTCGGTTCGTTCCCTGGTTAAGTTGCGACTCTCGGATACCAGATTGACAAAACGATCATAGGTGCGTTGCAGCAGTGATTGAAAGCGCCGGCGCTCCGCAGGGGTAAAGGGGCGGATATCTGAGAACATACCCGCGAAATCACCGCTTTCCACCAGTTCTTTTCTCAAGCCGATTTTGTCGTAGAACCCTCGATTGATGAACTTTCCTCCCAACACCCCGATGGATCCGGTCAGTGTCGTGTTCAGGCATACAATGAGCCTCGCGGGCGTGGACAGCCAGTAGCCTCCGGATGCGGCCAAGGGGCCCATGCTGATCACCAGGGGTTTCTGCTTGTCCAGTAACTCCAATTCGCGGCGGATTGATTCGGAAGCCGTAGCTGAGCCTCCCGGACTGTCGATGCGCAGCACGACCGCTTTGATATCATCTCGGCGTCGAAGGGAGCGGATCTGGGCGCTTAGGTCATCAGATCCCAGTACCGAGTCACCAAACATGGAGGGGCCGCCGCTGCCACCCGCATGGATTTCACCTCCGGCAAACAAAAGGGCGATGCGGGGGGGGCCGGGGAAAGGGTTGGGCCGTGAAGTTTGCACGTATTTAGAGAAAGCCAGCCGTTTCAGGCTGGAACCGTCCTTGAAAAAAATATCATCCGCATAACCAATGGAATCGAGCAACCCTTCTTTTTGATAGGTTTGGTTCGACATAGACAAATCATCGATCAGCGACCTGACTTTTCCTGCCTCCATTTCGCGGTTATGCGCAATGGTCCGGATGACATGATCGGTGATATCCTGAAGCAAAGTAGTGAGCGATTCCTTGTGTTCCGGGCTCATGCCGTCGCGGGTGTAGATGCTGGCGCCGGTTTTGTGTTCACCGATGTGATAGAATTCCGCTTCAATGCCCAACTTGTCCAGAGTGCCCCGAAGGAACAGGGCTTCAGAGGCGAAGTGTTTAAGGAAAAGGTCGGACCCGGGCATGGCCGTGATGGACTGGGCATGGGAAGCCAGCACGTATTCATTCAGCCCCCCATCCTCAATAAATGCGTGCACGGGCTTGCCCGATTCACGAAAATCACGGATCAGGAACCCCAGTTCTTCAACAGCGGCTGGGCCGGCATGGATCCAGGAGATTTTCAGCAAAAGCCCTTGAATGCGCTTATCCGTCTTGGCACGTTGCAGGTGAAAAAAGACATCTTTTATCGTGGTTTTGTGCGCGACAGGGGATGTTTCCAGGTCGCAGACGCGACCGGAAAGGGGTAGAACCAACAGGGCATTTTCCGGGATCTCCGGTTCACGGGTGAACTGCATATAGATATATCCCCCAATAAGGGCGATTGCGGCAAATATCAGGACCAGCACGAGTATCAGGATCAAAACGCCTCGTTTCATGTAATCTCCTTCGAAGCCGAAAACCAGCCCCGGCGGCTGCGGATTGGTCACACTCCGGAGCCGATTTACCGGGCCGGGTTTTCGGGTTCTGTTTACAAAGGATTATACTTGGAATTCCCGCGAAAGGTTTTTTGTCCTTTTTTAAAGAAAGACGCGGTTTTGTCGGAACCTACACGGCGAAAACTTCGTAAAAAAGCATACAGGCATATACAGGTATTGACAACGACTGAGCCATTATATAGAATTTACCGTTAGTTAAATATTTTTACCGTGAGTAAAACTATATGAAGGAAGCAGTGCGTGCGTTTATATTGTCCCGGGCCCGGGATGTGTTCCAGGAAAAAGGGTTCGCCAACGCCACCGTGGATGATATCGCGGCCGCGGCGGGGGTTTCCAAGCCCACATTGTACAACTATTTTTCGGGAAAACAGGGCATATTCATGGCTGTTCTCGAAGACCTACACGCCCGGGTTGCTGAGTTGATTCGACCCCATATCGGTAATTTCCGGGAAGATTTCCCGCTGAGGCTGCGCAAAATGTCGGTTGAAGTTGCAAAAAATTTTTTTCGTCAACAGGGCCTGGTGCGCATCATGTTGTCGGAGCGTCGTTTGATTGTGGAACTGTTTGACCAGTGCGGCAAGAATGATAATGGGAGCAAGCCGCCTTTCTGGCAGGGAGAAACCTATCTGGCCTTTGTCGCCTTTTTTCAGTTCGCTGTGGAGGCCGGTGAACTGAATCGGTGCTGCAAACCGGAGCTTCTGGCCTCGATCTATATCGGCATGATGACCCAAATCAACTTGAACCAAATGTTTCATACCTGGAGTGAGAATGAGTACATGAATGCGGTCCAAACCGCAGTTGATGTTTTATGCAATGGTTTGCTCAATAAAATACAATGATTCCGCGAAACAGCTAAAGTGATGGATGATTCAGGCAATTGAGGAGGTACTAATGAAACGATGGTTGTGGCTCTTGATCTTAGTGGGAATTCTCGCCGGTCCGGTCGCCGCCGGCGACGGAACCAGGGAATTGACATTGGACCAGGCTCTCAAAATGGCCCTGGAGAACAATACCGGGTTTGAGATTCAGCGTCAGGAAGTGCGCATGGCCAAATTCCGTTTGCGCCAGAACCTGGGTTTTCTTCCGAAAGTGAACTTGTCCGGGGCAAAGAACCTGGACGAAAAACTGATGGTACTGGAAATGCCCTCCATGGTTCCCGGTGGGGAGCCCACCGAGGTTACTCTGGACTTTACCATGGATTACGAGTTCACCTTTCAGATCGTGCAACCCGTATTTACCGGAGGCAAGATCTGGCATACATTCCGGAACGCGCGCCTGGATGTGGAAATGTCCCAGGAGAAAGTAAAGGCCGGGCGGGATGAACTGGTGGTGAATGTCACCAAGACGTTTCACAACCTGCTGGTGCTGAACGAGTTGGAAAAAGCCCACCGGGAAGCACGAAAATTGGCGCAACGGAACTTGAAAAACGTTTCGGTCAGAAATGAGCTGGGAATGGCCTCAAGATATGACCTGTTGCGCGCGCAACTCAATCTCCGCGCCACGGAGCCGGACCTGCTCAATGTGCGCAAATTGATCCGCCTTACGCGGGAAAATCTGAGGCATGTCGTGGGCCTTGCACCGGGAACCGAAGTACGGGCAACGGGAAAATTGAGTTTTCAACAGATCAACGTGGACCAGGCGGAGTTGATCCGGGCGGCTTTGCAAAACCGCTCGGAAATCCGTCAACTGGAATTGGAGCGCCGCAAGGCGGCCAATCTGCTGAAGATTGCCTATGCCGCCTATTTGCCAGACCTCTCCATTGTGGCTCAGTACAACTACCGTTCCAATGCCTTCCGCTTTGTCGAGGGAAACTGGAATGATTATTACACCATCAACCTTTCAATCAGCCTGCCGATTTTCACGGGCTTGAAAAGAAGTGGTCAAGTGGGGGAATTGCGGGTGCTGAACAAGACCCTGCGCATGCAGGCAGAAGAACTGGATGAAGCCACCCGCATTCAGATCCAGAACCTGTGCTTGACCCTGGAGCAGGAATACCAGAATATCCTCAGCGCGGAAAAAAGTGTGGAAACCGCACAGGAGGGTGTGCGTATTGCTGAGTTGAATTATGAAGAGGGGATGATTACGATCCTGGAACTGAATGCGTCATACAACAGCCTGACCCAGGCGAAAGTCGCCCGCTTGCAGGCAATGTACAATTACACGGTTGCGGCCACTGAACTGGAAAAACTGACGGGAGTCAGTCTCAAGGGAGGAGAGCAATGAAAAAACGCATGATAGTGGTTGTGGCCGCGGCGCTGTTGGCCGCGGCCTGCGGTCCGGATAAGCAGGAGCAGACGGGACCGGAGAAACTGGCCATCAACGTGGCGGTGGCTCCGGTGCAGAAAGGTGTGTTCACCCGGGTCCTGAACTATACGGGAACGGTGATGCCCTGGAAGCAGGCCGGCATTATTCCCGATGTGTCCGGACGGGTGGAACGCATCCTGGTCAAACAGGGCGATACGGTTCGGCGCGGCCAACTTTTGGCGGAGCTGGATACGACCAGCCTGGAACTGCAGCGGAAGCAGGCAGTCGCCGCCGCGGCCATAGCTGGTGCGGCATTGAAAGATGCCCGCGTCAATGCCGAGCGCATGCGCAAACTGCATGAACGCAACGCCGTTTCCAGCATGCAGTTGGAAAAAGCTGAACTGGCCCTGGAATCCGCATTGACCCAGAAACAGAGCGCAGAGGCAAATTTGAACCTGGTGCGGCACCACCTGAAATCGGCCCGTATGAGCGCGCCTTTTGACGGCATCATCACCGCCCGTCACCTGGATGAGGGCGACATGATCAATCCTCAGATGGGAGGGGGTTTCGGTGTATTGACCCTCATGGATCTGAGCCGTGTCAAAGTGAAAATCGACGTTGTGGCCGAAGATATCGAGAAGATCTCTGTGGGCATGCCCTGTTCAGTGAAAGTGAGTACGCTGGCAGACCGCATGTTTACCGGAACGATTTACACCAAAACCCTGGCCGCGGACACGGCTTCCAAGACCTTTCAGGTAGAGGTGCGTGTCGAAAATCCGGACATGGCGATCAAGGCGGGGGTATTCGCCGCCGTCGCCATTGAAGTGGAAAAAATCGAAAACGTTTTCATGTTACCCCTGTCGGCGCTGATCGGCGAAGACCGGGTGGTTGTGTACGACAACGGCTTTGCCCGCCTCACCCGCATCCAGGTCGGGCTACGTAACGAGACCTATTTCGAGGTACTCGGAGGCTTGGAGCCCGGCGCCCAGGTGGTTGTGGACGGTAACTACGATTTAACTGACGGAGCGCCGATCCGTATTTCCGGAGAAAAGCCATGAAGATCGTTGAATTCTCATTGCGCCACAGGGTCACGGTAACCATGGTGGTGGCGGTGATCCTGATTTTCGGCTATATGGCTTTTTCCGGACTGGGTCTCGATATGCTGCCGGATATCGACAGCCCCTACGTTTCGGTGGTGACTTCTTATTCCGGGGTATCTTCGGAAGATATCGAGGAAAGCGTCACCCGTCCGATGGAACAATGGATCGCCACGGTCAGCAACGTCAAGCAATTGAACTCGATATCGCAGGAAGGGATTTCCACCATCATGGTGGAGTTTGAATCGGGAACAAACCTGGATTTTGCCGCCCAGGATATCCGTGACCGCATCGGCCAGTTTCAGCGATACCTGCCCACGGATGCCGGTCAACCCATGGTGGTGAAGTTTAATTTCGCCGATATGCCCATCCTGATGTATGGCATTACCGGAGGCAAACGCGACCTGATTGACCTGAAGGATTACATCGATGAGGAGGTTGCCACGCGCCTGGAAAGGCTGGACGGAGTGGCTTCGGTAGTGGTGTTTTCTCCGGAAGAGATGGAAGTACTGGTCAACGTGGAAAAGGGTAAGCTCGAATCCCGCAGGTTGTCCATCACCCAGGTAGTGGCTGCCATCCAGGCGTCCAATATCAACCTGCCATCCGGCTATATCGATGAACGTCACGGTGAATATCTCATCCGCACCCTGGGTGAGTTCAAAAGGGTTGAAGAGATCGGCGGGGTGATGGTGGGTGCCGGACGCCGCGGTGAACCGGTATTCCTGCGAGATATCGCTACGGTAAAAGAGACCCACAAGGAGATCCGCAACCTGGCACGCGTGCAGGGCACCAAAGGCGTTCACGCCATTGTTACAAAAAGCTCCGGCGCCAACACCGTGCTTGTGGCCAGGCGTGTCAAGCAGGCCCTTGAAGAGATCAAGCCCACGCTGGATCCGGACCTGAAATTTTCCATCGGCATGGATTTTTCCGATATCATCGAGCGCATGGTCAGCAAGAGTGCCAATACGGTTGTTGTGGGCGGCATCCTGGCCATGTTGCTGATCTTTCTTTTCCTGCGCAATCTGCGGCCCACCATCGCCATCGGCATCGCCATTCCCCTTTCCGTAATCGTTACCTTTATCGCCCTGTACCTGTCCGGGTTCACCCTGAATCTGATCACACTGGGCGGCCTGGCTGTGGGGGTGGGCATGCTGGTGGACAACGCCGTGGTGGTGATTGAAAACATCTTCCGTCACCTTGAAGCCGGGAAGTCTCCCTTTGATTCGGCCCGCATCGGCACCTCGGAAGTGGGCACTGCCATCATCGCCTCCACCCTGACCACCATCGCCGTGTTTTTCCCCATGGCGCTTTCGCAAGGCATGTCGGGGGAAATGTCGCGGGAACTGGCCGTGGCGGTGTCTTTTTCTCTGCTGGCATCACTCTTTGTGGCCCTGACCATTATCCCGTTGTTGGCTTCATGGCTGTTTAAAACCGGCCATGGCACCGGCAGCAAAACCGTTGACCTGGGCCGCAAACACTTTGCCAAGGCCAGGGAATGGTACCGCGTCCGGTTGCGCTGGGCCCTGGGCCGCCGGCGCATTGTGGTTGTTTCCACCGTGATTCTGCTCGCGTTGTCTATTGTTCTAGCGGCAAATCTCGGCGGTGAGTTCATGCCCCAGAGTGATCAGAATATGATTCTGCTCAAAGTCAGTATGCCCGTCGGCACGAACCTTGCCGAGACCGATCGCGTGATCCGGTACGTGGAATCACAGGCCATCAAGGATTCGAATGTGATCTCCACCATGGTCCAGGTCGGGGCGGATGACAGTGAGAGCGGCGGCGCCTCGGAAATGAGCGCTGCAGGTTCACACGAAGCGATCTTATTTGCTTTCCTGAAGACCAGCAGTGAACGGGATATTTCGGACCAACAGATCCTGGAGGAGTGGCGGCGTCATTTCCCGGACCTGGAAAAAGGCCGCGTGCAATCGATCAACATGGGCTCCGCCATGATGGGCACTTCAACCAGCCCCATTGAGTTTGCCTTTTTCGGGCGTGATCTGGATGTTCTGGATTCCCTGACCCATCGTGTGGCCGATGCCATTAAAAATGTCGAAGGGATTCGCGACGTGCAGACCAGTATGGAGGAACGCAAACCCGAGATGCGCTTGTTGCTCAGAAAAGAAGAACTGTCACGCCTGGGCCTGACGCCTTTCGATGTTTCCAGCCAGGTACGCGCCATGACCATTGGCACCGTGGCCAGTCGCATGCACCTGAAAGGCGAGGAACGCGATATCCGCGTACGCATTCGTAAACACGACCGGGCCACAGTAGACAACTTGCGCGGTTTGCCCATCATGACCCCCGCGGGCGGCAAAGTCTACCTGGGCCAAGTGGCCGATTTCGTACGTTCTACCGGCCCTGTGCGCATCAACCGCGAGAACCAGGTACGCAAAGTCAGTGTTACCGCCAACTACGTTGACCGGGATCTGACCCGGGTGGTAGGCGACATCATGGCAGCGGCCGGTCCCATTATCGGCAACCTGCCGGAAGGCTATTTTTCAGAGATGGGCGGCCAGTTCAAGGATATGAAAGAAGCGTTTTCCACCATGCTGCTGGCCCTGTTGCTGGCCGTGGTGCTGGTGTATGCGGTCATGGCGTCCCAGTTCGAGAACTTCAAGTACCCCTTTATCATCATGTTTACCATTCCGCTGGCGTTTATCGGAACCGCCGTGCTGTTGGCCCTTACCGGAAAAAACGTCAACCTGCCTTCCATCATGGGCTTTGTAATGCTGGCCGGCATCGTGGTCAACAACGGCATCGTGATGGTAGACTACATCAATCAATTGATCCGCGAAGGCGCAGATACGTTGGAATCCGTCATCGAGGGAGCGGTGGTGCGGTTGCGCCCCATTCTCATTACCGCCCTGTCGACCATCCTGGGCATGCTGCCCATGGCCCTGTCCACAAGCGAAGGCTCAGCCATGCGTTCGCCCATGGCCATCGCCCTGATCGGCGGGCTGCTGGCATCGACCCTGCTCACCCTGTTCGTGGTTCCCATCCTCTACACCTACTTCTCCCGCGTGCCCAAAAAAGAAATCAACGTCCTGAAAAGCTGAGTAAACAAGCGCGGTCGAGGTATGGGTTCTCCCATACCTCGATCGGCCGGGCTGGATGTACCGTTTGACATGATCCGGATGGTACCGTAGAATATGGTCTGATATGAAACGTTTTGTCAGTCGCACTCTGCTCGAAACGCTCTTGATCCTTGTTGCCGGCCTGGTGGTCGCCCTGGTGGTCAACGCCCTGCGCAATCAGGGCTTGCCCTTGGCCACCGCCTATCAGCCGCAGCCTGAGGTTGAGCAAGCCGTTTTGCGCGATATCTCAAGGATCGACCTGGATACCCTGAAAGCGTTGATGGAAGCGGACATGGTGCTGCTGGTGGATGCCAGGGAAGAATCGGCTTACCGGATTGGACACATCCCCGGAGCGCGGAACCTGCCGCTCAGCCGCAAAGAGTCCGCTTACGATGAGTTTCAGGATGAACTGAATGCCGGTCTCACCGTAGTGACGTATTGCATCGACCCGGAGTGCCTGGATTCGGCTTTTCTGGCTTCCTGGCTGCAAGACAGGGGGATACACGACGTAATGGTCTATGATGGCGGGATCGAGGGCTGGCGCGCCGCTGGAAACAGGATTGAACTCCCGGGAGGCATGAAGTGACAACCCGAACATGGAAATGGACCCTGATGGTATGCCGCCTGCTTCTGGGAGGTGTTTTTATCTACGCCAGCCTGGACAAGATCGCACATCCCGCCGCTTTCGCCGACATTCTATACAATTACCAGCTGATTCCCGCCTGGATGATCCACCCCCTGGCTGTCTGGCTGCCTTGGCTGGAACTCTTGGCGGGGATATTCCTGATTGCCGGTGTGTTTGCTCAAGGCGCCGCGTTGCTGTTGGGCGGCCTCTTGCTGGTTTTTGTCGCCGCGCTGGGAATTAACCTGCTTCGCGGCTTGAGCATTGATTGCGGCTGTTTTACCACCACGGCTGGCACGCACACTGGCGGAATGATCGAGCTGATTGTTCGCGACCTGCTGCTCCTGATCCCCGCCTTGCTGATTATTCGCCGGGGATTGCCGCGTGTTGGGCAACGCGGGGAATAATCCCTTCTTCCGGTTTACTCTTCTGCTTGAATCTGGTATAATTCAGCGGTTGGAACACGGTTTCCCCCTCTTCCCCCCATTCGGAGAATTGATCTTTTGAATCGTTTTCCCGTGGCGGCTGAATCGAGTTTCAAGCAACAGGGCTGGACCAGGAGAAAAACATAAATGGACACACCCAGGATACAGAAGATCCGCAATATCGGTATTGTCGCCCATATCGACGCCGGCAAGACCACCACCACGGAGCGCATGCTCTTTTTTACGGGGCGCACGCGCAAGATGGGGGAGGTCCATGACGGGCAGGCGGTGATGGATTTCATGAAGCAGGAACAGGAACGTGGAATCACGATTTCATCCGCGGCCATCACGACTTTCTGGAACGACCACACCATCAACATCATCGATACGCCGGGGCACATCGATTTTACCCTGGAAGTGGAAC
This sequence comes from Candidatus Aminicenantes bacterium, assembly GCA_011049425.1. Taxonomy (NCBI): domain Bacteria; phylum Candidatus Aminicenantota; species Candidatus Aminicenantota bacterium. The sequence goes on along the minus strand of DSBM01000141.1, from coordinate 87,219 downwards.
GGTCCCTGCGCGTGCTGGATGGCATTATCATGGTGTTCTGCGGCGTGGGCGGAGTGGAACCCCAGAGCGAGACGGTATGGCACCAGGCGGATCGCTACAAGGTGCCCCGCATCGCCTTTGTCAACAAGATGGACCGGCAGGGTGCTGACCTGCTGCAAACCATCGACATGATGAACGAAATGCTGGATGCCAACGCCATTGCTTTCCAGCTCCCCATGGGCAGTGAGCTCGATTTTTACGGCATCATCGATCTGGTAAGCCTCACGGCGCATGAATACTCCGGTCTTGAACGCCACGAGGTGCCGATACCTGAGACATATCGGGAAACCGCGTTCAAGATGAGAGAACGGTTGGTGGAAACCCTGGCCGATTTCAGCGATGCGCTCATGGAAAAATTTCTCAACGAGGAGGAAATCGCAGCGGAAGATATTCGTGCCGCCGCTCGGCACGCGGTGCTGAACCTGTTGATTACTCCGGTTTTCTGCGGATCCGCTTTTAAAAACAAGGGAATCCAGCTTTTACTGGATGCTTTGGTGGACTACCTGCCCTCTCCCATTGACCGGGGCATCATCCTGGGTCATGATCCGGTGGACCCGGTCAAGACGTTAAGTCGCAAGCCCGCATCCAACCGGCCTTTCTCGGCCCTGGCGTTTAAAATCATCAACGACAACTTCGTGGGTCAACAGACCTTTATCCGTGTCTATTCGGGTGAATTGAAAGCGGGATCCTACGTCTACAACTCAACCACGGCCAAGCGGGAAAGAGTGGGGCGTATCATGCGCATTCACGCCAGCAAGCGTGAAGATGTCGAGGTCCTGGGCGCAGGATCGATCGGCGCCCTGATCGGCATGAAGTCCACCATGACGGGCAACACCTTGTGCAGTGAGGACCATCCCATCCTGTTGGAGGCCATTCATACGCCCGACACCGTGCTGGATATGAAAATCGAGCCGGTTACTCAGAAGGACCGCGATCGCATGGCCGTGGCCCTGAACAAGATGTCCATGGAAGACCCTTCGTTCCGCGTGCGCTTTGATGATGAAACCGGGGAAAGCGTGGTTTCCGGCATGGGGGAGTTGCACCTGGAGGTCGTTGTGGATCGCCTGCGCACGGAGCACAAGGTTGACGTGGAAGTGGGAGAACCCGCGGTGGCTTTCCGGGAAACCATTACCCGCGAAGTCAGCCACGCACACAAGTTTAAAAAGCAGACCGGCGGGCACGGTCAATATGCCCACGTGGAATTCCGGCTTGAGCCCAAAGAAGAGGGCGGACTGGAATTCGTGGACCATGTCAAGGGCGGCAATATCCCCCGGGAATACATTCCGGCGGTGGAACGCGCTTTTGTGGATACAATGGCCAAAGGACTGCTGGCCGGATATCCCATGGTGAATGTGCGTTTTGTTCTCACAGACGGGTCGTACCACGCTGTGGACTCCAGCGAGATGGCGTTTCGCGCATGTACCCAGCAGGCATTGAAGCAGGCGGTAAAAAAGGCCGGCGCCCAATTGTTGGAGCCGATGATGAAAATCGAAATAAACACCCCGGATGAATTCATGGGCGATATCATTGGTGACATCAACCGTCGTCGCGGACGCATCGACAACATGCGCCGTTACCGCAAGGGTTCACAGAAATTGTCGGGCAGGGTTCCCTTGATGGAGATGTTCGGGTATGCCTCCGTACTGCGGACTTTGTCAAGTGGGCGGGCCAACTATTCCATGGAGTTTCTGAACTACAATCCCTTGCCGCGCACCATAGAGGAAAAGATCCTGGAAGAGAAAAGGGCACGTGACCGCCGCGACCTGCATTGAAAAGTTTTTAAAGTTTTTTCTTTCGACTTTCAACTTTTCACTCGTATTTCTTCTCCAACCCTCCAACTTTCCAACTCATCATCATTGAGCCCTCACGTCAACATTGATACAATCTAATTCGTATCGCGATCTAAAGGTTTTACACAGGATGACTTCTTGATAAACATTACGGATAACGCGAATCTTCCCATTCGGCCAAAATTGTCCATGCTGATTACCGATCTGGATGGTACGTTGTTGCCCCGCGATCAGCGGTTCCATGACCGGGACATTCAAGTCTTGAATGAATTGGGGCGCATGGGGATCAAACGCGTCATTGCCACCGGGCGAAATCTCCACTCTTTGCGCAAAGTGGTACCCACTGATTTCCCCGTGGATCACATTGTGTTTTCATCCGGAGCGGGAATCATGGATTGGCCGCAACAGCGGCTGATTTACCAGGCCGGTATGGCGTTGGGGCGTACAAAAGAAATCATGCAGGTTCTGGATCGGCGGCGCTGGAATCACATGATTCATCGCCGTGTGCCCCACAACCACTGGTTCTGGTACCGCAGATTTATGAATGAAAAAAGCGATTTTTCACTGCGCTTGCGTCGCTATCGGGGCTTCGCCTGCATGCGTCCGCAGAGTCTGAACGGATTGGGGGTGGGCGTATCGCAGTTCATTGTGATCATGCCGCCGCTGCGAAACCGCCTGAACCGGCTGCGTTGCATTCTGGGCTCCCGTTGTCATGTGATCCGTGCCACCTCGCCGTTGGACAACCGCTCCATGTGGATCGAACTCATGCCCCGGGGCGTATCCAAAGCATCCGGCATAGAAGAGTTGTGTCGGCGATTGGGGATTACACGCAAAGCCACTGCCGCTCTGGGCAATGATTACAATGATTTGGACATGTTGCGGAGCATGGGCAGCGCGGCGGTGACATGGGATGCACCCGAGGAAATGCATCGGGAGTTTCCCGCGGTTGGCGCCGGCCGGGAGGGCATCCTGAATGCCTTTCTCTGCGACATCAACCATCCGCGAAGCGGGAACGGGCTTTAGCGAATGCGGGTGGGGGGCAATCCCCAATCGCGCAGGTGGCTGCGGATATGGAACAGGGTCTGTTCGTGCATTCGCGCGGATTCCAAAGTCGAGTCCAATGGGGACGCGAAGGCCATAAAGATGGTGCGCTGCGGATGCAGTTTGCCCAGCGGTCGTATCAGCAAGCCGTTGCCCCAAAAATCGGTCTTTAATGCCAGGGGAATCAGGGGGACTCCGGCACTGCGTGCCAGTTTGACTCCCAATGTGTTGAATTGCCGGGAATCAAAAGCCCGCGAACGTGTTCCCTGCGGAAAAAGAACGATGGAAATGCCGTTTTTCAATTTCTGTTTGCCGTCACGCAACACTGAGATCAGGTCGGCGCGGGCATTGCGTCGCGTCACTACCACGGGGTCTCGCGAGCGCATGATGGGGCCGAAAAAAGGGCCTTTAACCAGTGATTCCTTAACCACGAAGGTGACCGGCATGAACAAGTGAATGAATCCGGGCAGGACCATGGTTTCCAGTGTACTCATGTGGTTGGAAACAAACACGGCGGGGCCGGAGCGTTCACGCAGGTAATTCAGCCCGGTCACAACGAAACGGCCGCCGCAGTGTTCAATGCGGCGAATCACATCCAGTGAACGTGCGGGAAAGTAACCCGTACCGGCGGCGCCGCGGCGCACGTCACGGCGGTAACGAAAGATCAGCCGCATGTACCAGGGATAAAAACAAAGACTGGGAAAGCGGGGAGCAACGGTTTGCGGGCTGGTGTAGGCATCCATATATCGAAACGGGTTTTTCATGTTGGCTTTCAACGTGATTATACCCATTCAAAGCCGAAGAGACAATCAGAAGCACCGGGAACGGACCATTTGCTTGAAAATGAAGCCGGCTGAAAGCCGTAAACGAGGTATTCCCGACTATTGCAATTGACGGGTTTTCCGGTTACAATGCCTCTTTGCGGAGAGGTGTCCGAGTGGCTGAAGGAGCACGCTTGGAAAGCGTGTGTGCTGGAGACGGTACCGTGGGTTCGAATCCCACCCTCTCCGTTGCGCTCTATGTCATTCTTGAGATCCAGGAGCCTGGCGGTGCCGTGCCTTGAACCGTGTCAGGCCCGAGAGGGAGCAGCACTAAGGGGAATCCGGCAAGTGACCGGGATCTCCTGGATCTCTTTTTTGATTGGGCATGGATTTGGACATAGATCGCCGCGCAGTGACGCCAACGTGATCATGAAGATACCGTAAACGACAATGTACCTGGCACTGGCACGAAAATACCGCCCCCAACGTTTCAGCGATCTGATCGGACAGCCCCACGTGGTCAAAACACTTCAAAATGCCGTGGAAATGGATAAACTCTATCCGGCACTGATCTTTTCCGGCATGAAAGGCGTGGGCAAGACGTCCGCCGCCCGTATTCTGGCCAAGGCGTTGAATTGTGAAAATGGACCCTCCCGGGAGCCCTGCAATGAGTGCCGCTTCTGCAGGGAAATCACGGCGGACCAGTCGTCGGATTATATTGAAATCGACGGTGCATCCAACAACGGCGTGGAAGAGGTACGTCGATTGCGTGAAACCGTAAAGTACAAGCCGATGCAGAACCGGTATCGCGTCGTGGTGATCGATGAAGTGCACATGTTGTCGAATTCCGCCTGGAATGCGTTATTGAAAACCGTTGAAGAACCTCCGGAGCATACCTACTTTATCATGGCAACCACGGATTTTCACAAGATCCCCGCCACCATTGTTTCCCGCTGCCAGCATTTGGAGTTTCGCCGCATTCCCTTTGAAGTCATCGCGCGCCTGTTGCGGGAAATCTGCAAACGCGAGAGCGTGAAAGTATCCGATTACGCCGTTTTTCTGATTGCGCGTTCATCCGAAGGCAGCCTGCGTGATGCCAAAAAGGTTCTGGACCAGGCCATAGCCTTGTCCAACGGAGATGTGCGCGACGAGGATGTGGTCGATATCCTGGGGGTGATCGAAGAAGAACTGTTTATCCGCTTGACCGAAGCCGTGTTGCAACGCCGTCGCAAGGACATTATCCTGTCCGTGCAGGAGCTGGTGGAGCGTGGCGCCGATTTGCGCTTTTTCTACGGGGAATACCTGAAGTTTCTGCGGGACCTGATCGTGGTCCACAGCATGGAGGACCCGGGCAGTTTGCACAATCTCAATCCGGAGAACCTGACACGGATTCGTGAAATCCTCGCGGCTGTTAAAGAAGAAGAACTTTTGCGCTATTTTCAAGCCGCCAAGGAAATGGAAATGACCGTGCGGCACACGGAAAATCCGCGCATCATTCTGGAATACCTGTTTTTAAAGCTTTCTTACTTCCCGGATCTTGTTGCCATTGAAGAAGCCATTCGGGCAATGAACACGCAGGCATCGATAGGGGAAACTCCTGTCCACTCAGTTATTTCCGATCTGCCGCCCGCAAAAGCCGGAAACGGTTTCTCAGGGGATAAAAAAGCAGAGCCCCAGGCGGACGTACCTGATATCAGCGCAGAGACCATACGCGTCTGGTGGATTGAAGACCTGGAAAGAAACAATCCCCGGCTGGCGTCCCATATTCGTGCGGCGAGTGTAGAGTGTGATGGCAACCGCGTCCGCGTTGTGGTGGACGGCGGCAACGGCCATGTGAAATCCGTACTTGACGACAACCTCGAAGTACTCGAACGCTCGTTGGCCAAACGCTACCGCCGCCGCCTCCCCATTCTGGTGGACGTGGGCCGCGACACCCGCGCGGAAGTCGAGAAAGAGATGCGCAGTGATCGCAATATCAAGGACCTGGCGGAACAGATCCGGGCGCAGATGATCAGCGTCGACAAGATTCAAGGAGGAGGAGATGGCCAAGATTCCGAACATCAACCAGATGATACAGATGGCTCAGAGCATGGCTCAGGAAGTACAGGAGAAAAAGAACGCTCTTGATGTTGAGGGGAATGCGGGTGGTGGAATGGTGCAGGTGCACATGAACGGTCACAAAGCCATTACATCCTTGCGCATCGCTCCGGAAGTGGTGGATCCCGAAGATGTGGAAATGCTTCAGGACCTCATTATTGCGGCCGTTAACGATGCTCAGGCCAAGGTGGACAGTGAGATTGAGAATCAAATGGGCGGCATGGGCATCCCGGGTATCCCCGGTGGTCTGCCCTTTTAGGTGCTTGGGGAGCAATACATGAACGGTTTTTCCCCGCCATTGGAACGGTTGCTTACCGTGTTGAGCCGGTTGCCGGGAATCGGGCGTAAATCCGCCCAGCGCATCGGTTTTTATCTTTTGAAATCGGACCCCGAGAAATCCCAGGAATTGGCGCGCGTCATTCTCGAGGCGCGCAAAAGTGTGCGTTTCTGTTCCCAATGCCGCACCTTGACCACGGAAGAAACCTGTGAAATCTGTCGTGATCATCGCCGGGACAGGGGTTTGATCTGCGTAGTGGAAGAACCGTTCAACATCCTTTCAATTGAAAAAACCCATCTCTACCATGGGTTGTACCATGTATTGCATGGGAATCTGTCACCGGTGCAGGGTGTGGGTCCGGATGAGTTAAAGATCCCGGAACTGGTACAACGTGTCGCTTCCGGTGGCGTTCGCGAGGTCATTCTGGCTACCAGTCCAACCACTGAAGGCAATGCAACCGCACACTACCTGAGTGAACAACTCAAGTCCAATGGGTTGCGCATTACCCGCATCGCCCTGGGTTTGCCCGTGGGCGCGGACATGGACTACGTGGATGCGTTGACCATCGCCCGTTCCATGGAGGGACGCAGGGATGTTGAATGATATGGTTGACAAGCGATTTGAGGCGTTTCATAATGGTTAGACCATGCAGGAAAACTTTGTCATATACAACGAAGAATATGTGTTGATCAAAAAGATCCTTGATGAGCTCAAAGAAAATTCGGGGTCAGAGATCGTTTTTATTACCGATTCCGAGGGCCACTGCATCGCCTCCACCGGCGATCTGGATGACTCCTATTTGAATTCCATCTCTTCGTTGATCGCCGGTAGCATATCGGCCGTCAACAGTATCGCCCAGATGCTGCAGATCGACAAATTCACCAGTGTGTTGACTGAATCCGATACCAAGAGCCTCTACGTGTCACTGATCAATGAACGCACCATGTTGATCAACATCTTTCGCAGGGAATCCAACCTGGGCCTGGTACGTTTCCGGGTGAAAAACGCCACGTCGGAGCTGGCCGGAGTATTTCAAACCATTAATCAAAAATTGAAGTCAAACGTTTTCAAAGATGATATTTCTCCCTTTGAAGGGGTTACGGACGCAGACATTGACGAGATATTTGGAGACTGATATTGTCATTTTTAAACTATTCCACTCGCGAGATCAACTTTAAGATCGTCTACTACGGGCCGGGGCTCAGTGGAAAAACCACCAACATCAAATACATATACGAGAAAATCAAGAGTGATAACAAAGGCAAGCTGGTCAGCTTGGCCACTGAAACCGAGCGAACCCTGTTTTTTGATTTTTTTCCCCTGGATCTTGGTCAAATCAAAGGCTACAAGGTCAAATTCCATCTGTATACCGTGCCGGGACAAATCTATTACAGCAGCTCCCGAAAGCTGATTCTCAAGGGTGTGGACGGACTGGTGTTTGTGGCTGATTCACAGCGCGAGCGTTTTGAAGCCAACATCGAGAGCCTTGAGGACATGATGGAAAACCTGCGTGAATACAAATTGAATTTCGACCAGATGCCTTATGTATTGCAACTGAATAAACGGGACTTGCCCAATATCACTCCAGCCGATGAGTTGATTCCGGTGTTGCGCAAAAAAGGGGAACCCGTAACGGAAGCCGTCGCCACAAAGGGAGATGGGGTGATCGATACCCTGAAACAGATCTCCAGGTTGGTTATGATCGATGTGAAAAGGAAACTGCAATGAGCGGAAAAACGGTTATTGAAAAGATTTTTGCTCGGCATACCCAGGAAGAGGTAGCGCCGGGAAAGATTGTCTGGATCGACCTGGACGTGATTTCCGCCCGGGATTTTGCCGGGCCGAATGTGGTCAAAAACTACCGAAGTCACTATGGAGATGCCCCGGTGGTGGACCGGGAGCGGGTGTTGTTTACTTTTGACTTGACGGTTCCGCCCAAAACCATCCAGTATGCGAATAACCAGCAGATCTGCAGGGAATTCGCCCGGGAGCAGGGAATCCGCGTTTTTGACGTGGAGCGCGGCATCGGTACCCATACCATGATGGAAGAGGGAATCGCCCTGCCGGGTACAATTGTGGTGGGTACGGACAGCCACATGAACATTCTCGGAGCCGTGAACTGTTTCGGCCAGGGGATGGGGGATGTGGATATCGCCTTTGGGTTCCGCAGGGGGCGCACCTGGTTTGAAGTCCCCCGCACCAGATTGGTTCGCATACAGGGAAAGCCCCGAGTACCAATCAACGGTAAAGACCTGGCGCTGTGGATATTGGGCGAACTGAAAACCGACCGCGTGTTGGGTTGCGCGGTTGAATTCGTGGGCGAGGCTGTAGAGAAACTGGATCTGCCTGGTCGCATCACCTTGTTAAGCATGATCACGGAAATGGGTGGAATCGTGGGCTTTATTCCCTTTAACAACCACACCATGGATCAGATTCCGGCCATGAACGGGATGGGGGATTGTCCCGGTGAAGTTCGTGCCGACCCCGACGCGACATATGATGAAGAGATTGTTGTCGATGTCTCTGATATTGAAGCCATGGTGGCGGCACCGCCGGTTCCACACAATGTTTGCAAGGTTTCGGAGCTGAGCGACGTCAAAGTGGATTTTGGGTTTATCGGATCCTGCACCAATGGGCGGCTCAGCGATATCGAGGCCGCCTGGAAAATTCTGAAAGGGCGCAAAATCGCCCCGGGAACGCGACTGGCGATTGTGCCGAGCACGCAACGGGTTTACAAAGCGGCCATGGACCGGGGCATGTTGAATGACCTGTTTGATGCCGGCGCGATCATATCCAATCCGGGATGCGGCGGCTGCGCCCAGGGTCATATCGGTATGACCGGGCGCAATGAGGTCATGCTGTCCACCGGCAACCGCAATTTCCCGGGTAAACAGGGTGACGGATTCAACTACCTGACTTCTCCCGAAGTTGTGGCTTGGTCGGTGATGAAAGGAAGATTGACCGCAAAGGAGGGCTAGCGCATGTCTGAACGTCAATTTGCCGGCCGGCTGATCCTGTTGACCTCTGCGCAGGGAAGGTTGATTCCGGATATCGACACGGATCAGATTTTTCACAACCAGCATCTGCATATCACGGAAGTGGACGAGATGGGTCGTTATGCCCTGGGTAACCTGGAGGGTTGGACCCGTTTCCCGGAACTGGTTCAGAAAGGTGATGTCGTGGTGGCCGGCGCGAACTTCGGATCGGGATCGTCGCGCCAGCATGCAGTGGATTGTTTTCGCGCCCTGGGCATACGACTGATTATCGCTGAGTCATTCGGGGCCATTTACAAACGCAACGCCATCAATTCCGGCATGCCCATCATTGAATTACCACAAGCCGGGGAATTGGTGAAAAACGGCGGTTGGACGCATTTAAAACCCATTCACGTGAACCTGGATACCGGGAAGGTGACAGTAGAGGACACCCAGGAATGCTTTTCCCTCCCTCAACTCTCAAGGGTCCAACGAGATATCATGGCCAAGGGGAGCCTTCTGCGCATCTGAGACACCTACGGATCCGTGTGTCTGCAGCAACCCGTGAGGCGGCGCGGTCACGTGGCTTTTTTGCCCGTCAGTATTGACTTTGCAGGGGATATCATGTACATTTACGAGCGTCAAGAGGAGGATTGTTTATGAACAAGAATGAATTGGCGGCCGCTATGGTCAATAATACCGAATTCACCAAAAACGATGCCTTAACCATTATAGACAATTTGGTGGAAATCGTAATCGACCAGATGAAGCGGGAAAACGGGAAATTGACCATCGTGGGATTCGGTACATTTAAATCCACGATGAAAAAACGCAAGAAGGGCCGGAATCCACGAACCGGGGAGACTATTGAAATCCCGGCGCGGCGGGTCGCTAAGTTCATTCCCGGCAAAAAGCTGAAAATCCAGTTGGATTAACCAGCTGTGGAATTTGTGGTTCAGGCGCGTAGCTCAGTTCTGGTTAGAGTGCTACCTTGACACGGTAGAGGTCGGCGGTTCGAGCCCGCCCGCGCCTACCATCCCCCTCCCGGACCAACCATGAGTAACAAAAACGGCAAGCCTGTTTTGATGCGCCTGAACGGCGAGTTGACCGATCTTGGAGCTGCAACCGTCGAGGCGGATCGATATGAATTTGTATATCCGAAGCATGCGGATGCCCTGGATGTGTTCCGGCACTCTTGCGCGCATCTGCTGGCCCATGCCGTGTTCGAATTATTCCCCGATGCCCAATACGGCATCGGACCCGCGGTTGACAGCGGGTTTTATTACGATTTTTTAGTTAAAGAGCCGTTTACCCCGGGGGATCTGGAAAAAATATCCCGCCGCATGGCTCACCTGGTTAAACAGAACCTCTCCATCAAGCGTGAAATACTATCCAAGAAGGCTGCCCTGGAGCTCTTTTCGCAAATGGGGCAGTTGCTGAAAGTGGAACTGATTCATGAAAAGGTTGATGGGGACAGCGTAACCGTATACCGCCAGGGAGAATTCATTGACCTGTGCCGCGGGCCGCACCTGCCGTCTACGGGATTCCTGAAGCATTTCAAACTCATGTCCGTAGCGGCGTCACACTGGATGGGAGATGAATCCAGCCATTCAATGCAGCGGGTCTATGGCGTGGTATTCCCCACGAGAGAGCAACTGGACGATCATCTGTGTTTCCTTAAAGAGGCCAAAGCCAGGGATCACCGTAAGTTGGGCCGGGACCTGGATTTGTTTTCGATTCAAAATGAGATCGGCGCCGGTCTTGTGCTTTGGCATCCCCGCGGCGGCATGATTCGCTATGAGGTTGAAAAGTACTGGAGGGAAGAACATATTCGTTCCGGCTATGAACTCCTGTATACGCCGCATATCGCGCGCGGTGAATTGTGGGAAACCAGTGGACACAGGGGGTTTTACAGTAAAAACATGTTTACCCCGATCGAGTTCGACAACACCGAATACCAGCTTAAACCCATGAACTGCCCGTTTCACCTGGTGGTGTTTAAATCCCGCACGCGGAGTTGGCGCGAATTGCCCCTGCGTTGGGCGGAACTGGGAACGGTATATCGATATGAGCGCAGTGGCGTATTACACGGATTGCTGCGTGTGCGCGGTTTTACCCAGGATGACGCCCACATTTTCTGTACCCGGGAACAGATCCTTGACGAATTAAAGGATCTGATCCGTTTCAGCCTGAACATATTGGGAACATTCGGTTTTACCGACCTGGATGTTTTTCTTTCCACCCGCCCGGAAAACTTTGTCGGCGATCCCGAGGAGTGGGACCTGGCCACGCACGCACTGGAAAGGGCCCTGAGTGAATCCGGAGTCGCATTCACCGTTGATCCGGGTGAGGGCGTGTTCTACGGACCCAAGATCGACATTAAAATCAAGGATGTACTAAAACGTTCATGGCAATGTTCCACCATCCAGGTGGATTTCAATATGCCTCGCCGGTTTGATTTGCGTTACACAAGTGAAACCGGGCAGGTAGAAAGGCCCATCATGATTCATAGAGCCCTGCTGGGCTCTCTGGAGCGCTTCTTCGGCATCCTGATCGAGAATTACGCAGGCTATTTCCCGGTATGGCTGGCTCCGGTTCAGGCTGCCGTGATTCCCATCAACGATCGCAATACCGCGTACGCCAGGCAGGTGCAGAACGAACTGCAAAAGAAAGGGATCCGCGCCCGTCTGGAGAGTCGCAGTGAAGGTATGGGCCGCAAGATTCGTGACGCTGAAATGGAAAAGATTCCCTACATCCTTATTCTGGGTGATGAAGAGGAAAAGAACCAGGACGTCTCCCTGCGCATCCACCGCAGCGGAGACCAGGGTAAGATGGCGCTCGAAAAACTGGTTCAATCAATTTTAAACGCCATCGAGGAGAAAACGTTTGCGAAGAAGGTACAGCACTAGAAGACCTGTTCAGAAGATCCGGCCTCACCGTATCAACCGGGAAATTCGTGCCCAGGAAGTACGGCTTATTGATGAAGAAAAGAATCAATTGGGGATTGTCCCGATGCGTGAAGCATTGGCAATCGCCGAAGAAAAGGGCATGGACCTGGTTGAGATTTCCCCGAATGCGAATCCCCCGGTATGTCGCCTTCTCGACTATGGCAAATACCTGTACAGCATTCAAAAAAAAGCACATGAAGCCCAGAAACTGCAGAAAAAAATCCAGGTTAAAGAGATCAAGTTCACACCTGTAATCGGGGAGCATGATGTCGAAGTCAAGTTAAAAAAGATCCGGCAATTCCTGGATGAAGGCAATAAAGTCAAGATTACGGTGTGGTTGCGTGGCCGCCAGAAACGCAAACCGGAAATGCTGCATATCATGACGGAAAAGATTCTTGAGATCCTCAAGGACTTTGCCGAGATTGAATCCATGCCCAAGAGAGAACGGTTTTCCAACCATATACTGATCGGCAAGAAGAAAGGAGGAAAAGATGCCGAAACTAAAAACCCATAGAGGCGCCCGGAAACGTTTCCGGTTCACCGGCAGTGGTAAGATCCGCCGCAACCGCGCGTTTGCTTCACATATCCTGACCAAAAAAAGCGCAAAACGCAAACGCAATCTGCGGAAATCCACCATTGTTGTCAAGGAAGAAGCCAAGCAGATGAAGAACCTTTTGCCCTATGGCTGACGATTTCTCTGCTGAAGAATCGCAATGGGGCAAATGAAAAAAGCCTTAGACGGAGGATGAGATGCCCAGAGTAACACGCGGAAATAAAAAACTGAATCGCCGCAAGAAAATTTTGAAACTGGCCAGTGGCTTTTTTGGAGCCAAGAGCCATAATTATCGCACAGCACGCGAGGCTGTCGAACGCTCGCTGCAATATGCCTATCGGGATCGGCGCAACCGCAAGCGCGACTTCCGGCGCCTGTGGAACGTGCGCATCAATGCCGCCGTGCGCCAACACGATCTGAATTACGCTACATTTATCCATGGTTTAGACAAAGCGCAGATCCGCCTGAACCGCAAGGTGCTCTCCAATCTTGCAGCTACTGAACCCGACACATTCACAGGTATCGTTGAGAAAGTCAAAACGTACCTATGAGCCGGGAACTCAGTCATGAGATTGATGAACTGATCCAGGTTTTCAAAGCGGAGGTCGAGCAGGTTCAATCTCAGCAGCAGCATCGCGAGTTGAAGGAAAAGTACTTCAGCCGCCGCAGGGGGATTTGTACGCTCCTGATGCAGCGGTTGCGCGATGTACCGCCGCAAAAGAAAGCCGAAGCCGGTCGTCTCATCAACCATTTCAAGCAAACGGTGACGCAAAACCTGGATCAGGTTTCCGCCCGCTTGAAAACCGGCCGAGAAAAAACCGTTGATTGGACTTTACCGCCTGTTTACCGTCCCATCGGCGCGCCTCACCTGATCGAGCGCACCCGCACCGAGTTGGAGGATATCTTTATCCAGATGGGGTATGAAGTGGCGGAGGGACCGGAGATGGAGAGTGAATACAACAATTTCACCGCATTGAACATCCCCGCTCACCACCCCGCCCGGGATGAACAGGACACTTTTTTTATCCAGGGGCGGGAAGATACGGTTTTGCGCACCCATACATCTCCGGTACAGATCCGTTATATGAAGTCAAAACGTCCCCCCTTCAAGGCGATTTTTCCCGGTAAAGTGTTTCGCAAAGATGAACCGGATGCCACACATACGCCGGTTTTCCACCAGATTGAGGGCTTGCTGGTAGATTGTGGCGTCAATTTTTCCCATCTTCGCGGTATTCTTGAAACCTTTATCCGGGCTTTTTTCGGCTCCGAGATTGTCACCCGGTTCCGTCCGGGCTATTTCCCGTTCACCGAGCCCTCGGCGGAAATCGATATCAGTTGTTTCTTGTGTTTCGGCCGGGATCCCGAATGCCGCATCTGCAAGGGAACCGGTTGGTTGGAAATCCTCGGCAGCGGTATGGTGCATCCCAAGGTTTTGGAAAACTGTGGTATCGACCCGGAGGTGTTTTCCGGTTTTGCTTTTGGCATGGGCGTGGACCGCATCGCCATGTTGCGACATGGTGTTCCGGATCTGCGCATGTTTTTTGAAAACGATCTGCGCTTTTTGCGCCAATTCGGATAATTCCCATGCGCGTAAACCTGCGATTCCTGCAACAGTTCATCGATGTAGACATGCCAGTGACGGAAATCAAGGAGTTGCTGGCTTCCCTCGGAATCGAAGTGGCTGAAATCCACTCCGGCAGCCATTCCACAACTTTTGACGTAGAGATCACTCCCAACCGGCCGGATTGGCTTTCCCACCTGGGCATTGCGCGTGAAATTCATGCGCGCATGCCGCATCTGCAGCTGGATCTTCCGGAATATCCACATCCGCAGCAAACGGTGGGGGAGGGTGGCGACTCCGTCGAAGTGCAAATCGAATCCGCAACGGATTGCCGCAGGTACACGGGATGTGTGGTTCACGATATCGCGTCTTCGCCTTCTCCCGCAAAAATCGCCACCTTGCTGGAATCCCTGGGGATGCGTCCCATCAACCAGGTTGTAGACGCATCGAACCTGGTGATCGCGGCCATGGGGCATCCCTTGCACATGTTTGACCTGGATTGTCTGGAAGGAAAACAAATCCGGGTTCGGCGGGCACGACCCGGTGAACGATTGCGACTTCTGGATGAGCGGGAAGTGCAATTGGACCCGGAGGATATCGTAATCGCGGATGCCCTTCGACCGGTCGCCCTGGCCGGAATCATGGGCGGGATTGAATCCGGAATCACGGCCCGCACCCAAAGCGTATTCATGGAGAGCGCGTGGTTCGACCCCGTGCGCATTCGCCGTACGGCCCGAAGACTGGGCTTGCAAACCGACGCGTCATACCGTTTTGAGCGTGGAACCGACATCACGGCAACGCCCCATGCCCTTGGCATGGCATTGGGATATATGCAAACATGGTCCGAAAAGCCGGTGGTTACCAGTGGATATCGCGATGAATACCCCGGCCGCTTCCAGGAAACCGTTGTCCGCATGCCGGTTGATTTTCCCAGCTGCTATGCAGGCATAGAAATTCCCCGGACTGAGGCGGCCGCCATTCTTGAACGCCTGGGTTTCCGGGTGGACTTGAGCAGCAATGATTCCTGGGCCGTAACCGTGCCGGCCTTTCGCGTCGATATCACCCGCAAACAGGATCTTGTGGAAGAGATCATACGCATTTACGGGTACAACCGCATACCAGCGGCCGTGCCGCGAACCGTTAACCAGGATTTCACTCTGAATAGACAGCGGAACCTGCGGCTGAAAGCGGCTCATCACCTGATTGCCAACGGCTATTTCCAAGCATTGAATTACTCTTTTCAGAGCCTGGAAGACAACCTGATGATGGCACAAACGCAATCCACTGCCGCGGACTCTATCGCCCTGCGAAATCCGCTGGGAATGGATTACGCTGTTTTGCGCAATTCGCTTATACCCGGCCTGTTGCGCGCCACGGTTCTAAACGCCAATCAGGGCGCGCCGGGCGTTAAGTTGTTTGAGACGGGAAAACGCTTTTTCCGCTACTCCGACAGCGACTATCGCGAAGAGGAAGCCCTGGCCGCTACGGCATGGGGTGAACACGAACCGCTGTCCTGGCGCAATCCCAAGGCCGAAGAGGTTGATTTTTTCGTGTTTCGCGGGGAAATGCAAGCACTTCTGTCGGGGCTGGGAACGGAATTTTCTCTAAAGCAGAGCAATCTGCCCTGGCTGCACCCGGGTTGCTCTTTTGAAATCCGAATCCGCAATAAACCGGCGGGATGGATGGGTTGCCTGAAGCAAAAAATCATGCGATGCGCAGGCTTGGAAAAAATCCTGCCCGCCATGGAGATCAGGCTGGATTCACTGATGCCGGCACACGCGGTTCAACGCTTTGTTCAATGGAACCGTTTCCCCATGGTAAAGCGTGACCTGTCGGTTTATATTCCCAGTGAAGTCGCGTTTGCGGACCTGGAAAAAGCCATTGCCATGCATCGACCAAACGAACTGGAGTCTTATCAACTGTTTGATTGCTATCGGGATCAGGCGGATTCAGGGCGGGAGCGGGTCAGTATGGCCCTGAGTTTCTATTACCGCCACGCTTTTCAGACATTAACCGGAGAAAGGGTAAACCACATTCACACCGAACTGGTAGACAAGCTGGTAAAAACCCTTAAGTTGGAACTCAGAACGTAAGGAGGAGGGAAACCATGCCGGAGAATGATTTTTCCCGCCTGGAAAAGCGGGTAATGGCATTGGTGGAAGAAATAAAACGCCTGCGCGAAGACAACCGGCGCTTGCAAAATTCGCTGGCTGAGATCGAGCAGGCCAAAACCCAGATCAACAAGGAAAGGGAGGAGATCAGACGCAAAGTCAACAGCCTGTTGGCATTGGTTGATTCTCTGGAAGACGATAATGGTAAGAACGATTGATGTAAAGATTTTGGGGCGGAATTTCCGTTTTGATTTACCTACAGAAATCCACCCCCGCACCTTTATGGAAATCATTGCTTACGTGGAAGATAAGATACGCGCCGTCCGGGGCCGGTCCATCGATATGGATTCGTTCCGGTTGGGATTGTTGACCTCGATCAACATTGCGGCCGAGTTGTTTTCCCTGCGCCGTGAAAACGATGATCTTCGTGCTGTTTTGCGCAGGATCGACAAGGTGATTGCGACATTGGATAATATGGATGCCGATTGCGGACGCGCCCATGAAAAATCAAATTCCCTGCAAAATCCGCTGTCGAAGTAGCATGTCCTGTTTAAGGAGGAGACATGTCGATACTTACATATATGGTTCCGTTCCTGGGCGGAATCGCTTTGACCGCTGTAGTGGTTTTCCTGTTGCGCAAGAAGCTGTTTTCCGGACAATACCGGAGGCTTGAGCAGCAGCAACAGGAATGGAAACGTCAGGCTGACCAGGAGTTGGCCGCCCAGCGCACGAAAACCAATCTTGAACTGAAAGAAGAGTTTATCAACTGGAAAAACGAATACAATCGCAAACAGAGCCAGAAAATAAACAAAATCAATGAAACGGAGCGTCGCCTGGTACAGAAGGAAGAGAATCTGGACCATCGCTACATCAACCTGGAAAACAAGGAAAAAGACCTGAAAAAAGTTGAAGTCCAACTGGGGGAGCGTGGGCAACAACTGGACCTGGCGCGCCGCGAATTGGAAAACACGCTTGAAGAACAGCGCAAAAAGTTGGAAACTATTTCCGGCTTGACCGTTCAGGAAGCCAAAGAGTTGATCGTCAGCCAATACGAAAGCGAAGCCCGCATGGAATCCGCTCAGCGATTGCGGGCCATTGAAGAGGATTTAAAAGAAAAAAGCCAGGTCATGGCCAAGGACATTATCGGCACGGCCATCCAGCGGCTGGCTTCCGAGCACGTGGTTTCTTCGTCCGTAGCGGTAATCGATCTTCCCAATGACGAGATGAAAGGGCGGATTATCGGTAGGGAAGGGCGCAATATCCGCGCCCTGGAAAACGCGACCGGTGTTGACTTCATTGTAGATGATACCCCGGAAGCGATTATCGTTTCTTCTTTCGACCCCATTCGTCGCGAAATTGCCAAGCGGGCTTTGGAAACACTGATCCAGGACGGCAGGATTCATCCCGCGCGCGTGGAAGAGATCGTGGAAAAGATCGAAACGGGATTCGATGACTTTCTCCGCGAAGTCGGCGAGCAGACCGTCGTGGAATTGGGAATCAAGGACATAAACCCGGAGTTGTACTACTACCTGGGGAAACTGAAGTTCCGTACTTCATATGGCCAGAATGCCCTGCAGCATTCCCAAGAGGTGGCCCTGATCGCGGCGTTTATGGCACGGGAACTGGGGGCGAATGTAAACGTCGCCCGCCGCGCCGGACTGCTGCACGATGTGGGCAAATCCATTGACCGCGAAACTGAAGGCACCCATACCCAGTTGTCGGTCGACCTGGCCCGCAAGTTCGGCGAGTCCAAACAGGTGCAGGAGGCCATTGCTTCTCACCACATGGACGTGGATTTTACCGCGGTTGAGGGTGTGTTGATCCAGGCGGCGGATACCATGTCCGCAGCCCGGCCAGGCGCCAGGAGAGAGATCTTTGAAACCTATATCAAGCGCCTGGAAAAACTGGAGGAAGTGTGCGCCGGTTTTGAGGGTGTGGAAAAAGCCTACGCGCTGCGGGCCGGCCGGGAAGTCCGGGTTATCGTGGATTCCAATGAAATGAACGATAACAAGGTGTTTTTCGTGTCCAAAGATATTGCCAAACGCATCCAGGAGGAATTGGAATACCCCGGCCAGATCAAGGTCACGGTGATACGAGAAGTCCGAGCAGTTGAATATGCCAAATAGGAAAAATACAAGTAGCGAATCCCCAGACCTGCGCGTGGTGTTTATCGGGGATGTGGTGGGACGCGGGGCCAGGAGATTCCTGGCTGATGTGCTGCCCAAAGTGCGTTATCGCATTCGCCCTGATTTTGTGATTGCCAACGGCGAAAACAGTGCCGGAGGCTTAGGTATCATTCCCAAAACAGCCGTAGAGTTGTTCCAGGCCGGCGTGGACCTGATCACTTCGGGAAACCACGTATGGGACAAGCGTGAAGCCGTTGAATTGCTGCGCGAAAATCCCCGCATCCTGAGGCCGATGAACTATCCACCAAGTGTTCCCGGAAATGGCTGCTATAAGGCGAATCTGGCAAATGGAGCCAAACTGCGCGTAATCAACCTGCAGGGGCGGGTTTTCATGGAACCCGTGGTCGACAATCCCTTTCTGATTGTGGATCGCCTCTTGAAAGAAGACCCCGAGAAATGCGTTTTCGTGGATTTTCACGCCGAAGCCACGGCGGAAAAACAAGCCATGGGCTTTTTTCTGGATGGGCGGGTGAGTGTCATGGTGGGCACCCATACCCACGTGCAAACCAGTGACGTGCGCATTCTCAGCAACGGCACCGGGTATCAAACCGATGTGGGCATGACCGGATCTCTCAATTCGGTGATCGGCATGAAGCGCAAACCCATTATTGAACGCTTCCTGACCGGAATGTACCAGCGTTTTGAGGTGGCCCGCAACAACCTGGTCATGGATTTTTCCGTATTCGATGTCAACATCCGCAGCGGCAAGTGCAACCAGGCATCCACCTGGCGGATTTTCCAGGAAAAAATGGACCAGGGACTAAAGAATTTGAGCGAGTCATTGGGCCGAAACACATAGCGCAAGCAAAATTTAAAATGTTCGCGCCCAACCAAAAACCGCCTCAGTAAGTCCAGCGCAGCAACTGTACAATCAGCCAAATAAGGCATATTTCTAGCTGAATATCCCTTATATAGGTTTTCCGAAAAACAAAACACTATTTCTGCTGAGACAGTTCTGCCGGTAACGGCGCAGTAAAAATTCCCGTTTACCGTCAATTCGGGATTACCGACACGGAAACGCAAGGGATCTATAGTTGAAAAGATTGGTTTTCTTCCATTCTGTGTGGGCGGACGTTATTCTAATTTAAAAATGGGTCCCAGGAACCTACGCTTGCGTTCGCTTATGCTTTATGTCCTACGGGTATTTATGCCCTCTGGGTGTTCTGAAGCTTCACTCCAATCACCAACGTAACAGAACCAAAAGATTCAATTCAGGCCGAAACGGGAAATCCCCAATTGGGTCGCGGCTGCATATCGCCAGCACAAAACCAGGCGCCTGGCCAGGGAAGAAAAGCAACTAATTCCAGCGGGTCCCGGACAGTTGCAATGGCGGATGAACGATATCGCGGGAAAACAGACGCGAACTGCCAGAAAGCCTTCACAAGACATACACAAGAGTTATCCACAAAGATGAAAATACTGCCATATCGGCGCGATAGATGCATAGCGGATGTAACGTCGGATAAGATATATTATGTAAACTTAACAACACATTCCTTAACCAAAAACCGAATTTTCAATTAAATCAGGTATTGATGCCCTTGATCCGCCCGCTCTGCAGATCCTCAAGCAGTGTCTGCAATACGTCAATAAGGCGCTCGCGGTTGATCTCACCTTCGCGAAAACGGAAATCGATTTTCAGGGATTTGTCGGGCGCCACAAACTTGAAACTCTGCGCTTTTGCGGCAGCGGGCCGGCCCTTTTCTTTGCCCTCCGGCGTTTTGCGCCGGCGGATTTCCTTGACGGCATCCCTGGAAAACGGCGATTTTGCATATTGATCCAGTACATGCATCATCTGCTCGATATTTTCCAGCTTTACCAGTTCAAGCAGGAATGACTTAGACTCGATACCCATTTCCTGGCAACGGCTGACTACCTGGGGCGGCATGTCACTGAGGCGTATCATTTCCGTGATGGATACCCTTGAGTTGCCGACTTTTTTGGCGATTTCTTCGTGGGTGTATCCATATATCTCGTTCAGGGACTTTAGAGAAAATGCCAATTCAAACGGGTTCAAGTCTTTTCTCTGGGCATTTTCCACAATGGACAGTTCCAAAGCTTCATTGTCCTGAATGTCGTATTCAATTCCGGGAATTTCAGTTAAACCGGCCAATCTGGCCGCGCGGTAGCGTCTCTCTCCGGCAATGATTTCGAATCGACCATCCCTTGAACGCAAAATTATGGGTTCAATAACGCCTTTTTCGCGGATCGAAGCCGCCAGCGCTTCGATGTCACCAAAATCACTGCGCGGCTGCTGCGCGCCGGCCACGATCCGTTCCAGCGAAATATAGCGGATCACGCAGGTGCGGCTGCGACTTGAAAGCTCGTCTACCAGGTGATGATCATGTTTCAACTTGATGGATTCAGGCAAGCCGATCTTTTTAGCCATGTTTCATAATCTCCCTTGCCAGGTTTTTGTACTCCCCTGCCCCGCGAGAATTCGGAGCGTGGGTGAATATGGATTCTTTAAATGCCGGGCTCTCTTCCAACCTCACATTGCGTGAAATCACGGTTTTGAACATGCGATCCTTAAAGATCCCCCGGATGTGTGCCGCGCTGTCACGTGCGATTACGATGCGTCGATCATACAGGGTGATGAGGACACCCAGAATGGCTAATTCCGGATTGCTGCGCGCTTGGACTTTTTCAAAAGTATCCAACAGATCATCCGTGCCTTCTAAAGCAAAATAGGATGCCTGAATGGGGATGAGTAAGTGGGTAGCCGCCACTAAACTGTTGATGGTGATCAATCCGAGGGTTGGCGGCGTATCGATCAAGACATAGTCATATCGAGGAAACACGGCATCCAGGCGATCTTTCAGGCGGAAATGGCCATCAATTTCGCCGATCATTTTGGATTCAAGTTTGGCCAGGGAGATGGAAGCGGGAAGCAGATCAAGGTTTTCAATTGACGTGGATTGAACCACATCCTCAAACGCGGTATCGATGTCTTCCAGGTAATGAAATACGCTCAGCTCGATGTCACGCGAGTCCAGAAAAGACACTGTGGAGTTGGCCTGCGGGTCCATATCAATGAGTAGGGCGCGTCTTCCGGCCAAGGCAAATGCAGCCGCGAGGTTTACTGCAGTGGTGGTCTTCCCCACCCCGCCTTTCTGGTTGGCAATGGTAATGATCACGCTGTTCTCCTGATTCCCGTCATGGCGTTTTAGGGTTTGTTTCCTATGGTTTCCCAACGCTTGAATGCATCCTACTTTATGGTGAAATCGATGTCAAGGAAAACATAAAGCTGGGCGGCGCATGCGGTCGAACATGCCTTTGCAACAGAGATGTCGACGCGTCGACAATGCTCAGTTCCGCGCGGATGCCGTGACTTTGACAAAGATGGGAATGCCCCATAAATCAAGCTTTTCTGTAATACGCTTTTTGAGAAAGGTTTCATCCGAAGGTTTCAGGTGCTCGGAATAACGAGACTGCAGGCGAATAAAGAATGGCCGTCTGGATTCTATGGTCGCGTATTTCGATTTGAATGCCTTTCCGCTTTTTGTCACCAGGCGTTTTTCCGCGTAGGCTGAGTTAATGGCGCGGTTCAGGACCGGTGTGCGAACCCCCTCTTGAAGTACCATGTGAATTCGTTCCGCATTGTCCAGCAAGCGGAAAACATTTTTCCCATTTAAGGCGGATACCAGATGAAAAGGAGCGAAATAAAATGCGTGCAGGCGTTGACGAATCGATTGTTCGAGTAAATGCGGGGCCTGTGAGGCCGATACCAGGTCCCACTTATTGGCGGCCAGGATGACCGGTTTGGCTGATTTCAACACCTGGTCGGCGATAAACAAATCATTTTGACTGATTTTGCGCGAAGCATCGATAACCAGGATAATGATATCCGCGCTATGGATATCTTTCTGCGCACGGAGTACGGCGATACTCTCCGTGTCTTCGTGAATTTTTTGCATTTTGCGAATCCCGGCATTATCTACCAGGATCATGTCTCGATTGTTGCGGCTGAGGGCCAGGTCAATTGAATCGCGTGTGGTTCCGGGAATCGGGCTTACAATCAACAAGTCATCCCTAAGGATGCTGTTGATCAGCGAAGATTTGCCCACATTGGGTTTGCCCACTATACTGATGCGCGAGGCGTTGCCCGGTTCTGTTGTGGGCTTGGTGACGGATTCACCTATTTTTTCGCCAAGAAGAAAACGGAGCTGATTGATTCCCAGATCGTGTTCAGCGGAGATCGCCAGCACATCGGTCTTTAATTCATAATACGATTGGGGAACGACATGGCGTTCCGGGTCATCCACTTTGTTTACGACCAGAATAAGTGATTGTGCACGGCTGCGCACGGAAAGGTAAAAATCCTTTTCATATCCGAGGATATCCCGCTTGCCATCGCACAAAAAAACAACCACATCGGAGCGTTCCGCTTCGCGCAACACCCGGATGTTTATTTCTTTAGATATATCGGACTTATCGGGGAAAAACCCGCCGGAATCCTGAAGGAAAACCGGCCGTTCATCCAAGAACATCGGCATGCGAAACACGTCCCGCGTCATACCGGGTTCCGGATGAACCAGGGCTTTGCGGCGGCCGGTCAAGCGATTGAACAGGGTCGATTTCCCTGTATTGGGAACACCGATAATGGTGATGATGGGGATGCGTTTCATGATTCAGCGCGTGCGCGGATCATGCAGATACAGTAACATTCAATGGCCTCGCCGCGACCCACCGCGCCCAGGCCTTCACGGGTCTTGGCTTTCACCCCGATCGCATCGGCGGGGATTTTCAGCATTCGCGCCAGGTTTTCACGCATAGCCGGCTTGAAAGGTTGCAGAAGAGGTTTTTGGGCCACGACGGTGCAATCGATGTTAATGATTGTAAAACCGTTTTCATGTAAACGTAAAAGGACATTTTCCAGCAGAGTGGAGCTTGAGATATTGCGATAGCGGGGATCGGTGTCCGGGAATAATTCGCCGATGTCCGGTTGCCCCGAGGCGCCCAACAGGGCGTCTATCAAAGCGTGCAGCAGCACATCACCGTCCGAATGGGCCACGAAATGCAAGTCATTGCTGACTTGGATTCCGCCGATCATTAACTTCCCTCCCCTTTCGAGGCGATGGATGTCGTACCCTGCGCCCGCGCGGATCTTGAGCATCAGGATTTTTTGCCGAAAATCATTTTGCCCGTGGTGGACTGAAGCACGGAAGTCACCTCAATGCGCAAGGTTTTTCCGATATCCGATTTGGCGTCATCCACAACCACCATGGTTCCGTCCTCGAGATAGGCGATGCCCTGGCGTTTTTCCTTGCCTTCCTTGAGTATATTGACCGTCAAATGTTCCCCCGGATAAACAATGGGCTTGAGGCTGAATGCCAACTCGTTGATATTGAGGATGCTGACATCCTGCAGT
This sequence comes from Candidatus Aminicenantes bacterium, assembly GCA_011049425.1. NCBI lineage: Bacteria > Candidatus Aminicenantota > Candidatus Aminicenantota bacterium. The sequence goes on along the minus strand of DSBM01000141.1, from coordinate 63,509 downwards.
TTGGCGATCTTGCTCAGGTTGACGTCATTGGTAATCACCTTGAAATTGCTTTCCCGCGCCAGCAGAACCAGTTTCTGGTCGACTTCCTTGACGCCGGATACAGACTTGTTGAGGATGGTGACCGAGATCTCGGGAGTCTTGCGCAGCTGGTCGATTACATCCAGGCCGCGTTTGCCGCGAATCTTCTTGCTGGGATCGGATGAATCTGCAATGGACTGCAGTTCAGCCAGCACGAATTGGGTGATGATCAATTCACCGCTGATAAAACCGGATGCGGCAATGGGAACGATGCGTCCGTCGATTATGGCGCTGGTATCCAGCAGAAAGGAATCCGTGAAAGCACTGCTGCCGCGTAGGAATTCCTTGATGTTCAGTGGTGAGAACATGTTGGGCTTCTGCAGGCCGATAAAAAGTCCTGTAATAGGAAATCCGAACAGGAAAACCATCTGGAAAAACACCTTGGCGGAAAAGAAAAGGCTGATCGATTCGGTTAATGCATAAAGCCCCAGCCCCACAAGGATTCCCAGCAACATGCCGATGGATGAGCTCCAGATGTATTTCAATTCGGTGACGCGGACACGCAGCGCCAGGATCACCAGGGCCAGGGCGGTAGCGGCACCGATGACCGCTCCCATTTGTTGCGTGGTTCCCAGAAACGGCGGATGGTGATACCCGATAAACGCAAATACGGCGACAAAGATGAGTTTATAGATATAAATCACGTAAAAACTCCTCAATGGAAATACAGATAATATACCAGATCAGGGCCTGAAAAGCCAGCAGCTATATGGATGTCAAAAAGAACGGTCGTGATTATTTGCGGCGGGGCGCGGCCAGGCGGGCGATTCCGATACTGAGCAGGTAGAGCAGGATCATGGGGCCTGCAAAAAGGGATTGCGTAACCATGTCGGGTGTGGGTGTGATTACCGCGGCCAGAATAAAAATCAGCACAATTGCCCACTTGAAATAACGAATCAGCATGCGCGCGGTAACAATGCCAAGCCGTGACAAGAGAAATACCAGTACCGGAAGTTCAAACACAACGGCAATGCCGAAGATCACCCGGAACGCCAACGAGAGGTATTGGTTGATGGTCAGCATGGGTGTAAAATCCTGTCCGACCTGAAGAAAGAAACGGCATGCCCAGGGAAAGATGGCATAGTATCCAAAAGCGCCGCCAAGCAGGAAAAAAACAGTGGTAAATAATACAAAGGGAAAAACCAGGCGTCGTTCCTTGGGATACAGGCCTGGAGCGATAAACAGCCATAACTGGTGGAATATCAATGGCGAAGCGCCAAAAACAGATACCATGAAGGCCAGTTTGATGTACATCATGAACGGTTCAGTCAGAGCCGTAAACACCAGTTTCTGGCCTGGAGGCAGGAATTGCTGTACGGGTTGGGCAATCCAGGCGTAAAATTCGTCCACGAAGTTCCAGGACACCAGAAAGAAAACCAGAATAATGGCTAAAGATATGAGTATCCGTCGGCGCAATTCGCCGAGGTGTTCAAAAAAAGTCATCTCATCCGCTTTTCTTTGGACCATTGTGATCATCATCCTGGAGTTTTTTCAGTTCACTGTCCATATTGCGGATATCCTTTGTGATATCGTGTCGGTCAACCTCTTCCTGAATTGTATGCCTGGCATCGTTTACCGTGGAGCGGAAGTCGCGGATGAATTTTCCCAGTTCACGGGCAAAGCGTGGCAATTTGTCTGGTCCGAAAACCAGTAGAACGACAACAAAAATTAAAAGAATTTCCTGAAAACCTATTGAGCCGAACATCTTACCTCATGTGTGGGAATGGAATTGAAGTTCATCCCGGGTGGAATAGAGCCGGATGCGTCCGGCCGCGGCCTGTTCATCCATCCTGGTAATGATTTGAGAAAAAGGCACTTCCGTGAATCCTGGCCCGGGATCGATTCCCACTGAAAGATTGCGACCGTTCAGTTTGGCCAGATACATGGCGGAGTCTGCGAGTGAGATCACTTGCTGCCAGGAGACCGCTCGAATATTTCCTTGAACAAAAGGATAGCGCGCGAACCCGATGCTGACGGTGCGCCGGACCGTTTCACCGCTGGAGATGTGGAACGCCCTGGATTCAATGCTCTTGCGCAGGCGTTCAGCCAACAGGTAGGAGTTGTCTGCCCGCTTGTTGCGTGTGACCACCAGGAACTCCTCACCTCCCCAACGGATAATGATATCCGATGTGCGCAACTCCCGCCGCAGGGCCTGAGCCACTCCCACCAGAACCCGGTCACCCGCAGTGTGGCCGTGAATATCATTCACGCTTTTAAAGTGGTCGATATCGATCACATAAAAGGTCAGGATCAAATCTTCGCGGCGGTAACGGCGCCCCGCGGCCGCGGAATCTTTGCGCGGAAAAAGACTGCGTTCGATCATGTGTACATCGTCACCGATGCGATCGTTCAGGTAACGGCGGTTTTTGAGGCCGGTGAGGGGATCGGTGATGGATAAGACCACCAATTCATGGTTTTTTCGTGCCAACTCACTTGTGTGTTCGTATACCCGCTGCTCCAGTTTGCGTTTCTGGGTTTCCAGCATACGCAGGCGTATGAATGTAGCCAGCCGGATCAGTCCGAAAAACGCCAATGCGGTCAGACCCCAGAACCACCATTGTCTCCATAGCGGCGGAGTGACTTCAAAAGAGATGCGTTGACATTGTTTCTGAGAGTCTTCCTGGAAAAAACCGTTATCCGCCATGACTTCAAATGTGTAAAGACCCTCCCTGAGGTTAAGGAAGTGAACACTGGTTTTCTGGGAAGGGGGCTGCCACTCTTGCTGACGGGGCAAAAGGCGCCAGCGATAATACAAAGGCTGGTCCCGGCGTGTGGAAACCGTAAAAAAGGAAAACTCTACTGAATTCTGGCGGCTGCTGAGTTGGATGGGTTTGTCCAGGGGGATAGGCTGATCATCTACACGTATACTCAAGTTGGGAACCCTTGGAGGAACCGGGTCCAGGCTGCGCGTGCTGGGAGGCAGTTCCACCAGGCCCGGGGATACGCTGAACCACAGGCTGCCGTCGCTGGTTTCAAGGGTGGTATGGATGAATCCCTCATCTCCAAACAGGCCTGTGTTTTTGTTGAAGTGAGAGAAATACCCGTTGTGGTATCGATCCAGAGAGACACTGGTGTTGAGCCAGATTTGACCTTGAGAATCTTTGAGCGCGTACCATACATCGTTGTGCAACAGGCCGTTGCGGGTGGTGAAGTTCAGTAGATCCGTTTCACGGTAGATGAACAGGCCATGGACCACGGAGGAAACCAGGATTTCCCCCGAGGATGCCACGTGAATGTCGGTTATATTGATCGGTCCCAGGCGGGTTTCCAAGTCACTGGAAACAAATCGGCCATGAGAGTAGACTTGAAGGCCGTTGCCGGTTCCAAGAATCAATACTCCGGGAGACCATTCGGCCATGGCCCAGACCCGCTGATGGTGAAGCCCCTCAAGAATGGTCTGGAACGAGTTATGGCCGTCGTAGCGCAACAATCCGTTGTCCGTTCCGAACCAGAACACACTGTTGCTGTCCCTGATGGCGCTTAAAACCCGCACATCACCCAGAAGGAGCTCCAGGCGTTGGTTGCGGTCCCAGCGGAAGATGCCGTTGTAACGAGTGCCCACCAGGTAATTTCGCGGACCGACCTTCAGTAAAGCCCGCACCTGTTTGTTCTGCAATTGCCGGTTCACGGCAAACGCTCGACCGCGCCCGTTACGGATCTCAGATATGCCGTCGTATCCGCCGGCCAGGATGGTGCCGGGTGTATCTTCCAGCAGGCTGCAGATGAATTCGGAAGGCAGGCCGTCGTCTGTCGAATACATGCGGAAAGTGATTCCGGACAGGAATGACAAACCGTAACGGGTACCGGCGAATACCGTGTGTTCACGATCCACGAATACGCGGTTGACTCGGGAGTAGTTCAACCCGTTTCCGGCGTGAAAATGTTGCCAATCACCGGGTCCGGGGTCATAACTGAACAAGCCCTTATCTGTTCCCAGCCAGATGCCTCCACCTTGATCTATATCCAGGTCACGCATCTCTCCACATGCGGCCGGAAGGTTCACGGAAACGATCGACTCTCCCGGTGCGGCGATACTGAGGACCCCCTCTCCAGCCAGGTATAGCTTGTCTTGACGGTAAATCAGGAAATCGATGGCGCGGTTGGTATCAAATGGAATCCATTGACCCTCGGACGTGAGCTGGTACACTTGCCGGTTGGCCAGGACAGTCAAGGTCCCCCGGGTGTCCAGGGCAGCGTGACGGATTCTTTGCTGTTTGTCATTTCCTAAAAAACCAACGGTAGCCGGTTCCTGCGAATCGTCCACTCGCAGGAGGCGGCCGCCCCCCAATGCAAAGAAACCCAAGCCGGTTCCGGAAACGGGAAACAAACGCTGAATGCGCGTTCCCCGGGCCCATACATGGGTGGTTTTCATGGACTGCATCAGGGCGGCGCCCTCGTCGGTCGCCACCCACATTTGGTTGTTTGGACCCGCCACCAGGTCATTGATGTAACTGCCCGGAAGCCCCTCCATGGTTGAAAGTGTGCGTATAAAGTCATTACCGTCGAAGATGCCGATTCCACTCTGGGTCCCCACCCAGATAAATCCGTCCGAGTCCTGCGCCAAAGCGGTAATGTAGTTCTGCGGAAGTCCGTCGGAAGTTTTGTAATGAATAATGGGGTACTGAACCCCGCGAATAAAAGTCCACATTCCCAGAAGGAGTAGACCTGAAAAGGCGATCCGGCGCATCATGGCCGTTCAATCATAGCATAAACCGGGATCAAAAGACAGCACGGGCAAAATGGTTATGGCGGCTGTCAAAAAGGATGCACGCAAGTCGCATACAAGCTCGCAGATATGGTTCAATGGCGGAAGAGGCCGGGACGAAGACGCTGGTAGCCGTCAAAAGCCCGCCGGGAGGCAAACACCATGCCCAGGAAAGCCGAAACCGTTGCCGTGGTAAAGATGGCGACCATGATCAGGATCTGGTATTGAATAGCCACGGACGGAGAGTTGCCGCCCAGAATCTGCCCGGTCATCATGCCGGGAAGGGACACCAGTCCCATGGTGGCGACAGTGGCGATTTGGGGGGATACGGCGGCTTTCAGGGCGTCAGCCATAAAAGGTTTGCGGGCCTCCCAGGGGGTGGCCCCCATGGAAAGATGGGTGATGAACTCTTCCGGGCGCTTCTGCAGGCCGTGAAAATATCGGTCCAGCGTAATGACATTGCTGCGCAGGATATTGCCCAGGATCATGCCTCCCAGGGGGATCAGATAACGGGCCGAAAATACGGTCCGGGGTTCAAGTACAATAAAAAAAGCGCCGAAAATTGCCGCCATGCTGATCAGGTACGCCGTGCCCAGTGGAAGAAAAAACCGCCTTAATCGCAGGCCGCTCTGGCTGGTAGCCGCCGTGCAGGCAACGGCGATCATGATCAGGATCCAGGCCAGATTGATCAGGGGATGGTTGATGCGGAAAATGGTTTCCAGGTACAGGCCGACCAGGAAGAGCTGCGCCACCATACGTATATGTGCGATCAACAGTGCGCGGATACGGGGAATGCGCAGAAACAGGAACACGCTGATGGGTACCAGCAACAACAACGAGAATGTCGCCAGGGAAAACAGGTTGATCGCTTTGGCGCCCATGGCTATTCTGCCTGCAAACTGCCGGATTGCATGAACAGGGAACGGGTAGAGAAGGTTTCCCAATCGCGATTGTGAGACACCGATATCACGGTCCGGCCGGGAGACGCGGTCAGCAGACGTACCACGTTTTCGATGTTTTCCGGATCCAGGGCGGCCGTGACTTCATCCAGAAGAAACACCGGACGGTTCACGAGCAGGAGCAACAAAACCATCAGGCGCTGTTTTTCACCGCCGGACAGGCTGGGAAACCGTCTGGACAACACATCCTGCTTGAAGTGCAGTTGCGCAAGCAACTCCATTGCCCGGTCTTGGGGAAAGGAGCGATGACGATTGGCGCGAAATTGGAGGGGATAGCGCAATACTTCGCCAACGGTGAGATCGAAATCCGGGATGCGTTGGGATACAAATCCCAGGTGTGAGCGGTAATGCGTCAATTCCGGAGGCGTAACCGGGCGATTCTCATGAAGCAGCCGGCCTTCAAAATACTCCGCGCAAAACAGCACTTTTAACAAAGTGGTCTTGCCGCTGCCTGAGGGTCCGTGGATCCAGATCTTTTCCCCTTTGGCCACAGACAGGTCAACGTCCCGAAGGATCGGGTTACCGTCATGTTGGACACGGATCCTTTCCAGTTGCAGCATGGTTGCTTCTTTTACCGGCAAGAGGCCAATACCTTACCGTTTCCGGCAATTGGAATCAAGGGCCGGCAACAAATCGGCATTATAAGCCGGGTGGCTGCTCAAGTTCGAATAACCGTACCAGTTCACGGGCCGGCCCCTGATGGGATGCTGCCGCCACTTGCGGAAACAGGTTTCGCAACTCCGCCAGGCCATCCGCAACCACCCTGGGAAATCCCACCATCTCTAATGCTTCCAGATCATTCAGGTTGTCACCGAAATAGATTACTTGCTGCGGATCCACGCCCAGTTCCGTACAAAGGCGACGCAAAGCCTGATCCTTACGCGCACCAACAGGGGTGACTTCAAGCCAGGTGCGGCTATTGCCCCGGGAAGAGATCAAGCGGGATTTCACTGGCAGGCAACTGTTCAGAGCGGTTTTCACCTCCCCCACCCTGTCGTTGGCGATCCGGGTTGATACCCCGGTGATGTCGGAAAAGTCGGAAAATTCCTCCACGGTCCGAAAGGGAGTGCTGCGACTGAACATGCCGAAGCCCCGGTATTCAGGGCTGCCGCCTCGGGACAGGCTGCGGTAGACCACAACCGGGACTTTCAGCGCTTCCAATGTGCGCACCAGTTTTTTTGCTTCATCCGCCGCCAAACCATGTTCCCAAACGATCTTGTTATTCTTCAGAGCCAGGGTGCCGTTCTGGACCAGCAGCCAGGGCGATCTCTTCAGGCCGGCCGCCATGCGCCGGGCCGTGTAGAGGTTGAAACCCGTCACCAGAGCGACGGGAACACCCAGGGCCATGATCGCGTCCAGGACGGCAAGGGTTGCGGGTGGAACGGCCTCTTCTTTGAGAGGAACCAGGGTGCCCCCCAGGTCGGAAGCGACCAGGCGTGGAGTTGTTCCGGTTTTCATGAAAGAGATTGTAACAGATCGATCTGCAGGAAACGAGGATCCGGTTTGCGGTTGTTCAGCCTGCCGGGTTCGAATGGCGGAGGGAGTAGGATTGATGAGCCGCTGCTACGTCTCACCCTGCGGGCCGTTCGCTGCGCTCACGGTCCAAATTCGCAGATCGCGAATTAGTCGAACCCGGAAAACGTGGGTTCGAATGGCGGAGGGAGTAGGATTCGAACCCACGGGCCTCGTTAAAGGCCAACGGTTTTCAAGACCGCCGCATTCGACCGCTCTGCCATCCCTCCGCGCAGTCCACGATTGTAGCAGAGGTCCCGTAAGGCGTCAACGGCGTTGCTTTGTCCGAATGCCAGTGGCTGTGGTTTCAAGAATTTGAGAACGGACTACAGGTAGAAGTGATTGATTAGGAAGAGGGAGAGCGCGGCGATCAGCACCTGTAAGGGCAAACCAATCTTGAGGTAATCAGTGAAGCGGTATCCACCGGGTCCATAAACCATGAGATTGGTCTGGTAAGAGATGGGAGTGGCAAAAGTCGCTGCCGTTGAAACCAGCACCGCCAGGGCAAATGGATGAATATCGGCGCCTACGGATGTGGCCGCGCTCACGGCGATGGGGAAAAAAAGCACCGCGGTGGCGTTGCCCGTAATCACCGAATTAAACAGGCTGGTCAACAGGTACACCGCGCACAATACGCCGAAAGTGCCGAAATGGCGGCCAAGCTGGACGATTTTCCAGGAAAAGTATTCCGCCAAACCGGAGTTTTGCATGGCGGCGGCGATCCCGAACATGGAGGCGATAATGATGAGCACCTTCCAATCCACCATTACGCTTTTTCCAGGCAAACATCCGCATAAGCTCAGGACCACCGCCGCCCCGGCGGCGGCAACCACCAGGGGCAGAACGCCCGTGGCGGACATCACGATCATGGCCGCAAAAACACCGCCGGTGACCCATTTGCGATAGGGATGCTTGCCGTCAAGGGGCGTAGGCAGGGAAACCAGGTAAAAATCGGAAGACTGGGGCCAGCGCTCAGAGAACTCATGATCCGCCAGCATGAGCAGCGTATCACCGGGATGCAGGACGATGTTGCCGATTTTTTTGGCAATGCGTTCGCCGCCGCGGTGAATGGCCAGGATCACCGCTCCATAGCGACCGCGGAAGTCTGATTCCCTGACTTTCTTCCCCACCAGGGCGGAACTGGCGGGAATCACGGCTTCAAATGCGCAGACGCGGCCCGGACGGTCCGATTTCAGGTTAAAGTGAATGGTTTTGGCTGGTTGCAGGCCGGGGATCCTCTGAAGTTCCAGAATGGTGTCGGGGATCCCCGTAAAAAACAAGCGGTCTCCATCCCGGACGGTTTCATCCGGGCGGGCGGGAGCCAGCACCGTTTCTTTACGCTGGATCTGGAAAAGAAACAATCCCTGAAGGTGGCGCAACCCGGCCGCTTCCACACTGCGGCCGATACCTTCAAAACCCTCCCCCACTTTCATTTCCACCACGAATTCGCGCAGTTGACGCGTCAGTTTACTCATGGGTTCACGCCGCTGGGGCAGCAACCTGTTTCCAACCACAACCAGGTAAACCAGACCCAAGAGCGCAACGGGAATACCAATGCGTGAAATTTCAAAAAAACCCAACCCCTTGTAGCCGTTCTCGAGCAAGAGTCCGTGGATAATCAGGTTGGTGCTGGTGCCGATCAAGGTGCACAATCCCCCCAGGATCGCCGCATACGACAATGGAAGCAGGAAGTGTGACACGGAGATGCCGTGTTCCTGGCACCATTTTTTGATTGGCGGGATCAACATTGCCACTACCGGGGTGTTGTTCATGAAAGCGGATAGCAGGGTGACGGGAAAGAGCAGGCGGGCCAGTTTGCGGCGCATGCCGTTTTTAGAGGAGTTTCCCAGGATCAAACGGTTGATTATGGGCAATAAGCCGCTGGTCTGCATGGCCCCGGCCAAAAGAAAGAGCAAGCCGATCGAGATCACGCCGATGTTGGAAAACCCTGCTACAGCTTCGCCCGCGCTGACAACACCGCCGATTGTGAGTAAGAACAAGACCGTTACAACGGTTAGCTCGATATCGATCCATTCGTCGATCAGGACAATGATCATGGCGACAAGCAGGGTCAAGGTGTACCAGAAATCAAACCCCATCTCTGTCACTGACCTCCTTCCAGTAACCGTTGTCGGCGCAATGCTGAACGCAATCAAACCGGACCTTACCACAAGGATCATACAAGGTTCAACAGATCAATCCCATCCCGTGGTTGGCGGAACCGCACGAAAGTCCAGGGTTCCATTCCGGCCGGAATTGCGGTCCAGATTTTCCAGCATGCGTGAAAGATAACCGGAAAGGCGGGAGATTTCCGTTTCCAGAAATCCCTGCAACATGATTTCATGAACGAGGCGCAAGCGCCGCTCCAGGTCCGGCTTCAGCGAACGGGCCGAATCTGTGGGAAACAAGCGCCGCAGCCTGCGGTCGGTTTCGTCTTGCAGCCTTTGTACGTATCCCCGGGCTTCCAGGCGTTTGACCGCCTTGGCCGTGGTGGTCTTGTCCACACCGGCGTGAATGCTCAGGCTTTCCTGGGTCACTCCGGGATTTTGCAATATACCCAGCAGCAAACGCACCCGCCCGCTGCCAAGGCCCAGCGACGCAAGGTCTCTGCCGGAAAGGCGTTCCAGTTGCCGGGCGCAACGCATCAGGCGACGGAGAATTCCTTCATCCATTTTACCCCCTCCCTTTATAGTTGGCAAGCCAACTTGTAAGTCTGGTTTTGGTTGGCCCTCCAACCATAGCATGGGTTCAGGTTCAAAAACAAGGTTCTCCCTGGTTCTGTATGGGTAAACTCACATTGGTGATTGACAAGAAGCTGTGGTGATGAGTACCCATAGGGCATACATACCCGCAGGGCATACAGCATAAGCGAACGCAAACGTAGGTTCCGGGGACCCATGGTCTGAGACAGGATGGTCGGCTGAGGGGTATTCATCGAGGACGAAAGCCGGCCGCGGTCACATCCCGAACAACCGCCGTGGTCGGCTAAATACGCAAAAAGACCGCAATGGGTCTGGACCGAAGTGGTGAGCGATGCTTTGTGCCCGGAAGGGTACTCTCCTGGAGCCTCTATATTTTTTCAAATTGGAATAACCTTTAAACTCACACAAAATGGAAGAGAACCAAAAAAAAACAGCTTTATGGGCTTTTTGAACAGACTTCAGTGCGCGCCAATACCAACGCGGGATTGTGCAGAAACGTCATTTTTAATGAAATTGATCGGCCATGTTGTGTTGACATCCAAGGAATTTTCATTGTAGAATGTGAATCTTTTCAACTCAATTCTGTAATACGAGGCAACAGATGAGAAAACAACCTTTATTGATAGCCATCCTGCTCCCGGTTTGGGCCGCAAGCGGCGCATTGGCGGCGGATCGCGTTCCCAGACGAATTGTACTGAACTGGTATGGGGATCCGGCAACCACCGCCGCCGTGACCTGGCGGACACACGCTCCCGCCGCCGACGCGGCCGCCCAGATTCAAACAGCTTCGCCCTCTCCCCTGACTCCGGCCGGAGCCTTCGTGGTGAAAGCCGCCAGCATGGAGTTGGATACGGGCAAAGGTGAAACGGTATGGACACACAGCGCGCGCTTCTCTGCACTGAAGTCCGACACGTTGTACGCCTATCGCGTGGGTTCCGGAGAGCATTGGAGCGAATGGAACCATTTCCGCACAGCCGCGGATGATCGGCGCGCTTTCCGCTTTGTTTTTCTGGGTGATTTGCAAAACGAGTTGGCATCTCAATGTGGCCGGGTTGTGCGTGCCTCCATACTCCAGGCCCCCGATGCGCTTTTCATGTTGCACGCCGGTGACCTGGTCTCCCGTGCATGGCGGGACGACAAGTGGGGGGAATGGTTTACCGTGGGTGAATGGATATTCCGCAGCATTCCCCAACTTATGGTTCCGGGCAACCACGAATACAGGCGCACGCCCTCCAAAAAAAGTGCGGACTTGACACCGTTGTGGCGCCCCCACTTCACCCTGCCGGAGAACGGCCCGCCGGGGCTGGAAGAAACCGTATATACTTTGGATGTACAGGGCGCGCGCCTTGTGGCCCTGAATCCGAATACCGCCGTTCGTGAACAGGCCGCCTGGCTGGACCGGGTTCTGCGAAAAAAACGCTCCGGTGGCTGGACCGTGCTCTTGATGCACCAACCGATTTACTCAACGGGACGCGATCGCGACAACCTGGAGCTGCGGCAACAACTGCTTCCGATTATCGACGCCCATGGCGTGGATCTTGTGCTTCAGGGACATGATCATACGTATGGGCGAACCTTTCGCCTGCGGGCCGGTCGCCGGGTCCGTTCCACTAGGGGGGGAACCGTATACGTGGTGAGCGTGGGCGGTCCCAAGCAATATCCCCTGAACCCGTTATACGGTTCCATCATGGCCCGTATGGCCGCAGACCGCCAATTGTACCAGGTGATTCAAGTGGAAAAAGATCGCTTGCGTTTTGACGCCTGGACCGTGGACGGTGTTCATTTTGACGGTTTCGAATTGCGCAAGTAATGCCGGGCTGCTGCTTGCGGGATTTCCCATTTCCATCTACAATCAATACCAGCGACCGGTTGCGGCTTCAATCGTAACCGGATCCGGGAGCCATAATGGACGTTGTCCGGCGATCAGGTCGAAACAAGCGCCAAGTTAAACGCTTGATCTCGGTGGTCTTATCGGGTGTCGCGTTATTGTGTCTGGCCGCTTGCCACTCAGCTGCCGGCGAAGCGGATACCCCGAGCATAGCTGTTACCATCCTGCCACAAAAAGAGATCGTGCACCAAATTGTCGGCAATCGCTTCCACGTGGAGGTCTTGATTCCCCCGGGATTTAATCCAGCCACGTTTGCTCCGGCCCCCAGCCGGATCCGTCGCCTGGGACGTTCCCTGGCCTGGTTCCGCATTGGAAAGCTTCCGGTTGAGCGAACCTGGACAGATCGCATCCGTTCCGTCTATCCCAACCTGGAAATAGTGGATACATCCAGAGGAGTGGAGTGGATTGTTCCACAAGGACACGACCACCGGCATTCCAACGGCGTGGATCCCCACATCTGGCTGTCTCCAAGGCTGATGTTGATACAAGCTGAGAACATCATGAACGCAATGGTGCGTCTGGATCCTGAACATGGCGAGGAATACCGCCGTAATTACAGGCAATTGGCAAGAAAAATCAAAGCCCTGGACAAACAAATCCATGACATGCTGGCAGACCTGCCCCGCCGGAGTTTTATGGTTTTTCACCCTTCCTGGGCATATTTTGCCTGCGATTACGCATTAGAGCAGGTTGTGATTGAAGCGGAGGGCAAAAGCCCGGCACCCGGGGATTTATCACGCATCATTGCCCTGGCGCGCCGTGAAGGACTGCGCACAGTCTTTGTTCAGCCTCAGTTTGACACGGCAGCCGCAAAAGTCGTGGCGCGTGAGATCAACGGCCGGGTTGTGATTCTGGACCCGTTGGCGGAGGATTGGGCTGAAAACTTGATCTCGACGGCCCGGAAATTGCGTACCGCTCAAGAGGTTTCACTACGGTGACCACCCGTAACCTTATTCTGAAACTAGAGAAAGTCCGGACCGGCTATGGTCGGCAACCGGTACTGCTGGATGTGGATTTTTGTGTGCATTCCCATGATTTTATCGGGATTGTCGGACCCAACGGAAGCGGCAAAACAACCTTGTTAAAGGTCATCCTGGGGCTGCTTCCCCCGTGGAGCGGCATCATACGCTATTTCCGGGGCGGTAGCGAAGTGGAGCGGTTTTCCATGGGATACATGCCCCAATCGGCCCAGGTGGATCCCGATTTCCCCATAACCGTTAAAGACGTAGTCCGTTCCGGCCTGATGACAAGAGACGCGAATGAACCCGGCGACATTCCAGTACAGAGAGTAATGCAGCGAATGGGCATTGCGGCGCTGGGACGCCGTCCTTTGGGAGAGTTGTCCGGGGGACAACGGCAGCGGGTATTCCTGGCCAGAGCGATTGTGGCTTCACCTCCCCTGCTCTTGCTGGATGAACCGGACACCTACGCGGATCGTGATTTCGGCCGGAATTTTCACGAATTATTGACCGAGTTAAACCGGGATATGGCCATTCTGATGGTTTCTCATGACCTGGGAATGATCGCTTCCCAGGTACAATCGATTGCTTGCGTAAACGGATCACTTTACCATCATGAATCCAGCGAAATCACCCAGGAATTAATGGAATCTTATCGATGTCCCATTGACCTGATCACGCATGGACGGGTCCCCCATCGGGTGCTGAAATCCCATCAAGATAACAATTCGTCTCTCCCCAAGCGGAATCACCATGATTGAACTGTTTCAATACCGATATTTTGTTCATGGTGTTCTGGCAGCCGTGCTGGTCAGTATTTCCTGCGGATTCATCGGCACCTATATCGTCAGCCGCAGGATTGTTTTTATCACCGGCGGAATCAGCCACGCAGCTTTCGGCGGGGTGGGAATCGCTTATTTTTTCGGCTTGAACCCCATGGCGGGAGCCGCGTTTTTCGCCGTGTTCTCCGCTGTTATTCTTGAATCCATGGGTGCGCACATGCGCGTGCGCCGGGATTCCCTTATCGGCATGATCTGGTCTTTCGGCATGGCATTGGGGGTGCTGTTTGTTTTCTTGACCCCGGGTTATGCCGCCAACCTCATGACGTTTTTGTTTGGTGATATCCTGACCGTTTCCCGATCAGACCTGGGCTTGATGGCGGGGTTGGCCGGTCTGGTAGTCAGCGTTTTTTGGTGGCGTTTTCGCCGCATTCTGTACCTTGCTTTTGATGCGGAGTTTGCCCGCACCCGAAACGTCCCGGTCAGCGGCATGCAATCGTTGATGATGGTACTGACCGCCCTGACGGTTGTGGTGAACATCCGGGTGGTGGGCATTGTGCTGGTTCTGGCTCTGATGACCGTTCCCCCTGCAACCGCCAACCTGCTGGCCAAAGATTTTCGTTCCATGATTCCGCTGGCGATCCTGTTCAGCCTGATGGCCACCCTGGGGGGGTTGGCGGCTTCTCACATATTGAATGTTCCTTCGGGTGCAACCATTGTGTTTACTTCGCTGCTTGTATTTTTTCTGGTGCGGATCACTGCGGCTCTATTCCTCAAGAGCCGGCGATTGCCTTGATTCTTTCCAGGGAAACAACACTGCGATGTATTCGAAATGTCAACCCGGCAACGGCATTCCGGCGCTTGACTTTACCTTTTCGGCTGGCCTACAATGCCCTTAAGATGGACCGGAGATCGGGAGAGATGAACGTGACGGCGCGGCGTGATTCCGGGCGTTACCCCGGATGATATTCCCGTGGCAGAGGAGAAACTCATGAACAGTCCTTTTCAGGAAAAGCAAAACCTCATTGCCCAATGGGCATTCGACACCCGTCCCATCCTGGGGCGTTTTCATTTGTGGCTCGAAGATGTCGAGGTGCGCTGGACCCGGGGTGAACCTGTTCAGGAATTTACTTCTGAAATCTCGTTTCTAAACGGGCAAATGGAGCGTTTACTTGCCATGACCGGTGCGGTAACCGCATTGGGAACTCAGTTGTTCGGCCGTTTTGGCGCGGGTGCCGGCTTAGACAAAACAGGCTTAAACGAGGTCAAGAAAGATGCGGACGCAATTTCCGCCTACGCCATGAGCGAAAGCCTCTGGTACCTGTCCAGGCAATTGCCTGAGAACCACGCCATCATGGTGTGCATGGGAGAAGGACTCATGCCCAAAGCCGGGGAAACCCCGGAAATGGGTTCCAACCCCCTGCTGGGTTTCGGTCGTGTCTATGCCCGCCCCGAGGTGGCCCACTGGCTGGATCGGCGTATTCAGCGACTGTTGAACGAACCCGGCTACGAATGGGACCGGTTTTACAAAGACCTGAAGGATTCGGGCATCACGGTTTGGGGCGCGGCCATCGATACCCTGGAGAACACGTCCCGTTTCGCCAAAGGCAAAGAAACCGGGCCCATGACCGTGCTGCACCTGTTTGATCAACCCCTGCACATCTCACGTCCCTATGAAGGTTACATGGGCAACCTGTTTTTGCCGGGCGAAGTGGTGGAATATGCTTGCCGCCGGTCTCTGCTCATCAATTTCCGCACCCCCCGTAAACTGGTATTGGAAGCCATCGAAGCCACTTACCCGGGTATTCAGCGCCGCAACATCCATGTCTGGACCCTGCGCGGCAGCAGCCGGCAGGGCCGCATCGGAACCTTATGGAGTCAATGGCTGGAAATGGGCGTTCACCTGGTGGATGATGACTGGGTTTTGCCTTCGGGGTTGAATGCCTTTACCGAATCCGGAACATACGCACCCACCTTTCGTGTGGGAACCTGGATAGACAGCGCCGGCGATTTGCATCTTTTTATCGTAGACGGTTACGCGGCATCCGCGGAGGCCATGCAGGCGGCCAGCCTCGCCCCCATCATGGGGCTATCTGCATCGTTATGCGTGTTTACCTCCAATTTCAAGCTCTCTTTTGAAAAAGAGCAGGACATCATGCTGCTGAATCCGGATAGCGCGGATTTCAATGAAAAGTTAAAAGCCGTGATGGGCAAACCATTAGGCGATGGCGATGCAATGACTTATGCGGCCATGATCCGGGAAGGCAGGCAAGCGGGCATTCCCCTAAAAATCAACTGTATTGAAGCCAATGACTTCTTTCCGGAAAAGCAATGGGAAGTACTTGCGGTATGCGGCTACATGCGGCCCGACCCCTATTCCGGAGTAAAAGGCGTTGAAGCGGTGGCCGACGGAGTATACCGGGTATGTGTGCGTCTTTCTTGCAAACGCGGCGACAAAGACATCACTTTCACCCTGCGGTTGATGGAAAGCATGGAACAGAGCCGCCTGGTGTTTAACCCCCTGCTGAACCGTTTCCTGGCCGGAGAAGACTATGAGAGCCGGCCGGTCAAGATATCAGATTCCGGACGCATCCGCAATGAACTGCAAACATTGTGCTCCGAAGCATTGGAGTTTATCGGCGAAGACAGGATCCGCGTCCATTTCGAACGCATTGCTCCGGAAGTGATCTCTCTGGAGAAACAGCGCAAACTGAAACAAATCCTCGTGTGGTACAAATCTCATCACCCCATATGGTTCAACTGGCTGGACATTATTGCGTCTTCAAGCCAGTGACCCGGTCAAACGCAAAAGACCGGAAAAGGAGAAGAAAAATGAAAGCATCCATTGCCATAACTTGCCTGGGCTTGTTGCTGATTACCGGGTCTTTGGTCTCCAGCGCCGCCCCCCTGCCTGAAAAAGATGACAGCCTCAATCCGAGGCGCAACCTGATCATCTGTTACGAAATCAAAAACTATGACTCAAGGATCCGCAGCACGGTAAACACCATCTTTTATGACCTGATCCGTCCGGGAGATAATCTTATTGTATACTCCCCCGCCCGGGTATACGGCTTCTCCGAGCAGACGCTGTCGCGTCCCAAGGCGGAACTCTCACAATGGTTGCAGGATAAGTTGAAGACGGACAGCAATATGGCCGCCACCGGCCACCGCCAGGCCTTTAACGAATTGAAAGGGCTTTTAGAGGAGATGCTCTTCGAAGCCAAGGGGAGCGATACCAAGAGCCTGCTGAACCAGTATCGCCAGGGACTGGCCAACCTGCAATCCCAACGCCGCATCAATCAGCCCCTGCTATTGCAGTTCGCCGACATGTTCCGCAAGACGCCGGGAGAAAACCACGTGGTGGTGTTTTTCCAGAAAGAGTTTCGTCCCATTCCCGATTCCACCATGATGGACGGTTTTATGCAGAATGTGGACCTGGCCTTTATTGCCCGCGAGATATTTCTGGAACCCACTCAGCATGAAAACCCAAAGAAATTAGAGGCGGTGATTGACGCCTTCCGGGATGCAGGCGTCACACTGAATTTCGCTTACCTGCAAACCGGAAGTGAGCGCGTGCCGCGCCGCATGGAGCTGCATGAACACTCCACCGACATGTACCAGTTCTTTTCCCGGCTGGCAAGAGAAACAGGCGGAATCATACTGACCACGGCCAAAGCCCAGGAAATGATGAAGGCTTTGCAGAAAAGGCTGAAAAACTAAATAAATTCGCCACTTAACCCATGGAAAAAGTCATGGGTACGAACTGGATGTGGTTGTCAACTTGTTGAACTCCCTTTACTTCCGCAGCCGCGCGGGTGGCGCGGTCAATATCCGCGCGAATGACCGTTGACCCCCTCAGGCTCACACGACCGTTGCGGGCTTCCGCTTCCAGAAACTGAATGGGAATATGGGCATGATACAAAATGGCGGTCGCTGCCCGGTGCCCCAAGCTCAAGTCGCGGATCAACTCCTGTTGCCGTTGGGCCTGTTCCCGGAAAGGGGGAGAATCCACCAGACTGCCGATCATGGCCACCGCGGTTTCCGCTTCCACTTCCCGGGTGTTGATCACCAGATCGTGCAGATCCGGTGAATCCCAGTCCACATTAAAAAAGAATCGGTGGAATCCGGAGCGCTCACGGTCACTCTGGCGGAGCATGGCCATGGCCTGGTTTTCTTCTACGCCGTAACGCTTCATCAGGCGATCACGGCGTACCGTGATCGGTGCGGTTACTTGTACCTTGATTACACCGGGGATCCCCGCCAGGATGATCTGTCCCCCGCGGCCCAGTATCAAGGCGTTCCCGGTACCGGCAAACTCGAATATGGCGGTTTTCAGAAAATGCAGGTAGCGGTCTTTTTGCGAGGAAAAATTGTCCCAGAATGAGGGGCGCTTTTCATCATAGCGCTCCAGGTTTTCCAATGCCTCACCGTAGTCGGAAAAAATGCCTTCCAGGGAAGATTTGTCCAGGCGGGGCAAATCCATCCGTTGCTGCAGGATTTCCGCCATTTGCGTTCCCAAGCTGCCCAGGCTGCGTGAAAGTGTCACAACGGCCATCTTGCCTCCTTCCGGGAAGATCTGAAAAAACTCCCCTGCATCTCTTAATAACAATATAAAGTACTTCAGACACTGTTTCAACTGGCGCCGCCATATTGGCGAGAGGTTTGAATTTTTTCTTTATTTGCTTAGAATGCATTTGGAAGAGTTGCTTCATGGAGAACAAATGAATCCCCGCAAGGAAAAACGCCTGTATGGCCTGAAGAACGTTGTGGTTGTCATGGATGGGGTTGAATATCCCGCCGTGGTCGTAGACATCTCCCCCCGGGGAATCTGTCTGCGTTGCGAAAAAACCCTGCCCACATACCGGGAGGTAATGGTGCGCCTGGATATCGACGGCAAGCCGGTAACCCTGAAAGCTTCTGTTCGCTGGGTGCATGACCCGATCCAATTAAAGGGCGCCCATTTGAGAGAAACCGGATTGGCCGTGATCGATCCGCCTCAGCTTTACCAGAAATACCTTGAACGCATCTTGGAAAGCAAATGAGCCTTACTTCCTGGCGCAAAGCCCGGGCAATCGTGGTGTTTACCGGCGCCGGCATGTCGGCTGAGAGCGGTGTACCCACCTATCGCGGCAGTGGCGGCATTTGGAACCAGTATCGCTGGCAGGAGTACGCTTGCCAGGAAGCGTTTGAAAACAAGCCCGAAGCAGTACTGGATTTTCATGAGAAACGTCGCAAAGCCGTGCTGGATTGTATTCCCCATGCCGGACACAAAGCCCTGGCTGATCTGGAAACCATCCATCCCCGGGTGACGTTGATTACCCAGAACATCGACGGCATGCACCAGCGCGCGGGCAGCCGCAATGTATTGGAGATACACGGCAGCTTGTGGCGGATGCGTTGCCCACAACACGGCGTTCAAAAAGACCTTGAACAGGCGGAATTCGCCCATCGCCAATGTCCCTCTTGCCTTGCATGGATGCGCCCGGACATCACCTGGTTTGGTGATACCATGGATACGGGACTGATGGAAACGGCCGCAGGCGCGGTAAAACGGTGTGACTTGTTTGTTTCCGTGGGCACTTCGGGAGTGGTCTGGCCCGCGGCGGGATTTCCGCAACTTGCCCGGGAATCCGGTGCCGTCATGGTGGAGATCAATCCGGAAAGCACGCCCATGTCCCATCTATACCAACACCACTTGAGGGAAAGGGCCTCTTTTGCGTTGGTATCTTTGTTTGCACGCGATTAACGATTCAAACAGGGAATGGGCGGCATCATTCAGTATCAGTGGGAAAGGAACCGGGATGCGCCCGCCATTGTGCGGTCCATCATTCGAGTCACTTGCCCGGAGTGGGATGATTGTAATGGAAATGGGTTTTCATGGGTGTATGGATAAGGAAAATCGGTTTGGCGGATACGGATGGGGATCTTGCGATGACGTCCTTGAAGGGTATAGATCACTTCAAGGGGAGGTATGACAAGATCCCGCTTCAGTACCAGCGCGCGGATGCGGCTTCGCAGTTGATGCAGGCGTAGATCTCTGAACTCGGCCATTTGGTTTAAATCCAACAGTGAACGAAAAAACATCCCCTCGGGATGCATCGAGGAGATGAAGTGGGCCAGACGGGGGTTGGTTCGAATTTCCGTTTCCAGGTACTCGACATACATTGCGTACAACGCGATAGTGGCCTCGCTGTCCATTATGTAGCGTGAGGTGGGGTTCGTGCGGTTCAGGACGCAGCCGCCGCAGAAACAAAACAGGCGGGACGTGGAATAGATATTCCCCGGATTGGTCATGATGGCGATCAAGGCAAGGAACGCGCCGATTGAATAAGCGAAGAGATCGATGCGTGGATTGGGAAGGATCCCGGGATGAAGCCCGGCGCGGATGCGGCGGCAAAGGTCGAATAGGTCGTATAGCGATTGCAGCCCCGACCAGGCGAAACGTCTGGGATCGGCCTCCAGGCGCTCACTGATTGCCGCATTGGCCAGTGAATGGGCATGGATGGCGGGGTGGCGTGCGGCTCGCTCTCGGCTGAGAACCTGCATGGAACGCGGTTCTATCCACTCTGCGGGGGCGCGATCCATGTGAAATGCCAGAGGAAACAAAATCACCGGCTTTCCGGTTCCACGATGGAGGCGAAGCGCCCAGGGCAGGTATTTCTGCCAACTTTTTTCGTTCAGACCATGAAACAGCAGGATTACTCCTCTGGCGGGCTTGGCAGGAATCGGGCGGCTTGTCACCATGAAATACGCAAACGACAGGTTCTCGGGAATCAAGGCGTCCGCAAGTTGGTTGGTTTCGTGATGAAAACGTGAAGCCGATACCGGAAATTCATAACCATGAATCGGACAGCAAGGCTTACCCCCATGCTGTAGATAACCGTTTTTTGATTCCATCTTGAAGCGGCGGACCCTGATATCCAGTTCCGGTATTTCGATTTCGTTTTTGCAATGCCTGAGCGCTGCGAACATCAGGTGGGATTCTCTTGCCGGGTTCAATGGCTTTCTCCTTTTGCGGCTTTTTTGCGTTTGTGATTGCGACGCTGCAAGGTTGTGATCTCCCGGCTTTTTTTACCCAAAAGCCCTTCCCAACGGCGTATACCCGTTTTCAACATGGCCATGCGTTCGTCCAGGTTGGAAATCTCCCGCAGCATGGCGCTGAGGTGCTCATTTACCGACTCCCATGGAAGTGCATCCAATGATGCCTGGAGTGTCATGAACATGCGGAACATATCGGAAACATTTTTGATTTCATCCAGGCTGTACCCGAACAGCTGCAGGTCGCGGACCAACTGGCACAGATAAACAAAAGATTCGGAGTAGAGCCTGAAGCCCCCCTCGCTGCGCATATCCGGTTCAATAATGCCTTTTTCCTCCCAGTGTTTGATGGTGCGGGGACTCACACCGACGCGATCGGCCAGAGCGCCCACGGTTAAAGGCTGGTGGTTTTTGATTGAATCGGGTTTGGGGTTTTCTCCAGGAATACCGACTTTGCGGACAATGCGCCGGATCTCGGCCTGGTTGTACCCCATAGTCGCCAAACGACTGATTTTTCGTGCACGTTCCACCTGCAACATTGAAAAAACCGCTTGGCCGTCTTCGGATTGGCCAATGGGATGCAGGAGTCCGCTTTCCATCCACTCCCGGACCCGGGTTTCTTCTACACCGATCATACCGATCAACTCGTCAATGAAAATTACATTTTTGGGTGTCATTTCATACCTCTACGTGAACGTATAGTTATCGTAACGTGCACGTACAGAGAATTAGCACAGCTGTTTTGCATTGTCAACCACAATTTTTTGTCACAGGCTTTTGGAGCGCTGCCTTTGTATGCTATAATTTAATTTCCCGCCCGCCTTGCCGGGTTCAGCGCGGGCGCGCAGGAGTTATGCAGATGATTCAAACGGACTTTCTCCCCGCCAGGTATGAAGAAAAGTGGCAACGCATCTGGACGGAAAAAAATCTTCATCGCTGCGACACGTCCAAGTCTGAACACAAGTATTTCTGTATGGACATGTTCCCGTACGCCAGCGGCAGCGGCCTGCATGTCGGACACCCACGCGGCTATGTACTGAGCGATGTGTGGAGTCGATACATGTCCATTCGCGGCTACAATGTGTTGCATCCCATGGGTTGGGATGCATTTGGGCTCCCCGCGGAAAACGACGCCATTAAGAAAAAAATCAACCCCCGCGTCAGCGTAAAAAGCAACATCAAAAAATTCAAGCAACAACTCCAGCGCTTCGGGTGCATGTACGATTGGGAACGGGAGATCAACACTTCGGATCCCGGGTATTACCGTTGGACACAGTGGATTTTTGTAAAAATGTTCAAGGCCGGCCTCGCCTATCGCCAGATGGTACCCATTAACTGGTGTGACAGCTGCAAAACCGGTCTTGCCAATGAAGAAGTGATCAATGGCGGTTGTGAACGATGCGGCAGTCCGGTTGTCCAGAGAGATCTCATGCAATGGATGTTGCGCATTACCCGCTATGCAGATCGGCTGCTTAAGGATCTGGATGACCTGGATTGGCCGGAACGGGTTAAAATCCTGCAACGCAACTGGATCGGCCGCAGTGACGGCACCGAAGTGGTGTTTCGCATTCATGAGGCGGAATCCAAAGATGCTCACGATGTACGCGTTTTTACCACTCGAGCGGATACATTGTTCGGCGCCACCTACATGGTTCTGGCCCCCGAGCATCCACTGGTGATGCGCATTGCTTCAGAAGCGCAGAAAACCGGGATAAGAGAATATCTTGAACAGGCCCGGCGTAAGTCGGAATTGCAGCGCAGCGCCCTGGATAAGGAAAAAACCGGGGTTTTTACCGGCGCGTATGCGCTCAACCCGGTCAACGGAAGAGAAATTCCGGTATGGATTTCAGATTACGTGCTCATGTCGTACGGTACCGGCGCCATCATGGCGGTCCCTGCTCACGACCAGAGGGATTTTGAATTCGCGACCCGCTTCAACCTGCCCATCCGCGAAGTGATTTCATCTCCTGACACGGTAAAAAACCAAGACGATTCACTGGCGGTCGCATATGAAGGTGAGGGCGTCATGGTCAACAGCGGCAGGTTTGACGGCGTTTCCAGCCATAAAGGGCGTCGTCTCATTACGGATGAACTGACAAGCCGCGGGCTTGGAGAATCCAGGGTGAACTACAAACTGCGGGATTGGGTGTTTTCTCGGCAACGCTATTGGGGGGAACCCATTCCCATCATCATCTGTCCCCAATGCGGAGAGGTACCGGTTCCGGAAAAAGACCTTCCCGTACTCTTGCCCGACGTGGAGCACTATGAACCGACAGGCACCGGAGAATCCCCCCTGGCCGGCATTGATGACTGGGTCAATGTGGCCTGCCCGCATTGCGGCGGTCCAGCCAAGCGGGAAACCAATACCATGCCCCAATGGGCGGGTTCATGCTGGTATCATTTGCGCTACATCAGCCCCCACTACAACAAAGCCCTGGTCGATCCCGACCTGGAAGCCCGCTGGATGCCGGTTGATCAATACGTGGGTGGCATTGAACACGCCATTCTGCACTTGCTATACGCGCGTTTTTACCAGAAATTCCTCTTTGATATCGGTGAGGTTCAATGGGAAGAGCCCTATAAGCGCCTCTTCTGCATCGGCATGGTGACGCGACGCAGCGAAAAAACCGGGCGCATTGAAAAGATGTCCAAGTCCAAGGGCAATGTGGTCAGTCCCGATGAGATCATGGCTGAATTCGGTACGGATACCCTGCGCATGTATGAACTCTTTATCGGCCCGCCGGAACAGGACAGCGAATGGTCGGATCGGGGCATCATCGGAGTATACCGTTTCCTGAAACGCACCTGGGAACTGGTCACCGGCTGGATTGCTTCCGACCAGCGCCGCGAAACGGAGAGTGACGCCGTAGCCCGTCTGCGTCACCGCATGATTCACGACGTTACCGACCGCCTGGAGAGCTTCAAGTTCAATACCGCTGTTTCCGCTTTCATGGAGTTTACCAACGCCCTGTCTCTTCAACTCCGGGGGGTGGCCAGCGAAACCGTGCGCGATCTACTGGTATTATTGACTCCTTTTGCTCCCCATTTCGCGTGTGAGCTGTGGGAACAAGCGGGATTTCCAGGCCTGGTCCTGGACGCTTCCTGGCCGCAGCATGATCCGCGTTTCCTGCTTGATCAGGAAGTTGAGATCGGCGTGCAGGTAAAAGGCAAATTCCGCGGCAGCATCCGGGTGCCGAACAACGCCGATCAGGACACGGTAATGACTTACGCGTTGCGTGATGCAACCATCCACCGCCATGTGGGTGAAGGTCCTTTCCGCAAAGTGATCTTTATTCCCGGACGCATACTCAATATCATCCCCTGAACCCACGCCGAGGCATTGAGAGTGCCAGAAACGCCACCCCGATCAACGCGATAACCATCCCGGTTAATTTAAGTGGTGACGGAAAATGCCGGAACGCCAGCAAGTCCAGCACGGTGACCAGCCACGCGTTGGCTCCGGCAATAGCCGTCACCGGGCCCGCCCGCCCTACCGTCACACCGCGCTTCAGGGACCACATCCCGGCACCCAGAGACAGGCCCGCCACCAGGGCGGCCGGCAATAGGTAGATTGGTTTGAGTTGAAATATATTCGGACCCGTCACAGTGGCGACAACGATTCCAAAGGCCCCGCAGGCGCCCACGGCAAGCCAGATCGTGATCGCCGCGGACATGGAGGGCATACCCCGGTGACCCAATAGCTTGAGAACGGTGTTGGTAATACCAAAACAGGTCAGGGTGATTACACCATATCCCAGTCCACGCAAGGCGTTGCCGCCACCGGCTGAAAGCGCCATTACGGAAATGCCCGCCACCGTGACCAGGATTCCTCCCCATTGAGGCCAAAGCAACCGTTCCCTCAGCAAAAAGCGAACCAGCAGGGCCACCACAACCGCGTTTGCGGCGGTAACGGCCGTAATCGGTCCTTTGGATGCGGGGTCAGCCAGGAACCCGAGTTTCAGGGTCAGCATCCCCAGTGCCAGGCATACTCCGGCTGCCGCTGCCATCCAGAAATGTCCGGGGTTTGAAACGGCCTTCCGCCACAGGGATTTTCCCCTGGGTGACAGGAGGAAAGCCAACCCCAGCAGGCCTGTGCCCAACCACAGCACCACGGGTGCAACCAGAACAACCTGATCTGCAGCGGTGGCTTGCTCGGCAATCACGCCCAACAGGAAATTGGTGACTCCAAAGCAGGTAAAAGTAAAAAAAGCGTAGCCAAACCCCGAACGCTCAATAGTGGCGCCCGCCATATATGCGTTCATCGCTGATCTCTACCCGAACCAGTTATAGCATGAAAACCGACTTGTATATGCACACTCCTGCGCGAATCTGCAAATGGATAAGACTCATACGAAACAGGCGGGTAAAGGTTTTGCCTGGAACTCGCAACCCGCCTGTATATAATGGTGTCATGCCTCCCCCAAAAAGGCGAAAATCAATAGAGAATGGCAATGATCCCTTCCGGGGACTGGGAAAGTTACCTCCAGACATGCTGGAAGCAATGCTCTCGGACCGGATCGGTTGGTATGCGGTCCACGTCAACGCCAACGACGTGGCAACCAGCGGTGCGCGTCCCTGCTGGTTTCAAGCCTGCATCCTCTTACCGCAAAGCCGTGCCCGCCGTTCCGATGCCGACGCAATTTTTACTCAGATTCACGAGGCTTGTCTCTGCCTGGGCGTATCCATTGTGGGAGGTCACACGGAAGCAACCCATGGTCTGAATCATGCGGTGGTCGCGGGCAGCACGGTCGGTGAAGTTGAAACCGCATTTCTCTGGACTTAAACTGCCGGTCTCCTGGCATGACCTGGTATCACAGCAAATCGATCCGCTCCACGCGGTCATACTGACGGAGTTGGGACAACACATCCAGCCCCTTGTCCACCTGGGCGAAAACCGTGTAACGGTGATCCAGATGCGGGGCGGGTGCGTGGGTGATGAAATACTGGCTGCCTCCCGTATCTTTGCCCGAAAGAGCCATGCCCACGCGGCCCGCCCGGTCGTATTTCAATTCATTGTACTCGCAACGCAGGGTGTATCCGGGGCCGCCGGATCCGCTTCCACTGGGATCACCGTCCTGGGTGACGAAACCGGGCACGACCCGGTGAACCACGAGCCCGTCGAAAAACCCGCTTTTAACCAGGTTGATAAATGAGGCGCATGTCAGTGGCGCCTGTTCGCCAAAAAACCGGCATTCCATTGTTCCCTGCCCGGTATGGACGCGAAAGCCCCGGTATTTTTCAACCTCTTTTAAGGCAAGAGCATAGCGGTTCGGTGTACTTTCCCCAATCGGGGGCGTCAAAAAGCCGAAATCCGCCAGCACGGAGGCAAAATTGTCCCTGAGCCTGGCTTCAGCGGCCAGGGCGTTGCGGTCGATTCCACTTTTGCGGCCAAGCAGGTATTCCAACGCGTAAGCCGAATCATGCGTCTGGAAAAGTTGTTTGGCTTCCGCAACAGCCCGCTCTTCTCCAAAACACTTTTCCAGGTAACGGATGCGCGCACGATGGGAGAGTTTCTCTGCCAGAACCGCCTGGGCCGCTTCTTCCGGCATATGGGGCGCTGTGATTTCGGCGTAAACGCCTCCCTTTGCAAATAGGCTTTTCACGGTTTCCGCCGGAGTATGCGCTGCCGCCGCCAGGGTTTCCGCTTCCCAGGGATGCAGCGAATCGATATCTTGCGGTTGCCAATGGGGGTCGATGCGCAGCATGGCTCTCAAGGCTTCCCAACGCACCAGGGCGCTGGGATCGTTCAATAAAGAACGGACGGCATTACCTGATTGGGCTTTGCGCAGTGCAGCAATACGGACCTGCCATGACGGGTCGGCAAGGAAATCCTGCGCATGGAGGCAAACCGCGCACCCAATCTGCCGCTGCTGCCAGGGCATGCGCTGCAGTATCTCTTTGCTGAGAAATCCTTCAACCTTCATGCGCGACAAGGAGATTACGGTTTCTCTGGGAAATTTTTCGAAAAAGAGATTGAGAATTTCCTTGTTCACGCGGGACTTCATGCGCCACAGGTTTTTTGCAACCGTACGCTGGTAGGGTTTCAGCCCGAGTGCCGCCTGAAAAGCCGCATCCGTATCGAGGTACATCAGGGTCTCCGCAACAGCCTGAGAAGGTGGCAGTTCCAGGAGTGTGCCCAAAACTTTATCCCCGGGAAACTGCGTTTCCGGAAAACGCACGGCCACGGCCAATGCCCGGGCCACGTTTTCATGGTGTCCGAACTGTGCCGCCAGCAATTGCCAGGTTTGAAAACATGGAATTCGTCCCGAGGCGATGGCCAGCCGCTCCGCCAGAAAAGCGCGATCGAAGTTCAAGGAAGCGGCCATCTGCAGCAGGGCATGGCAATTTCGCGAATCTTCCGCCCGCAGGATTTCCAGTGTTCCCAGCGGAACCCCAGGCGTCTTTTCCACCATCGGCTTCTGATCCGGCGAGGTGGCGCACCCGGTCTGCACCACGATCAGGCACAAACCCAAACAAATGATTTTCATCTCGTTCCTCTCCGCGTAGTTTATTATACGAACTGCCCGGATACAAATCCAATCGCCGCAGCTGGAATCAACACGCCGACGGATGCCCGTTGAGGTCCCTGGCCATTGGGATAAGATCGTGGCTGACGTTTAATTCGAGAAGTGATGCGTTCAGCGGGGAGGAGGCTGAATGAAAGCGGAAACGGTCGAGTTTGTCGGCGTCAGCCAGAATCCGCGCCTCAATGGATGGATCGCGCAATGGATAACACCCGGACTTGCAATGGTAACGAATGCAATCCCGCAGTTTTTCCCGATCACACCCGATATCGTGCCGGCGGCAAAACTCCACTGCCATCTCCGCTGAACGGTAGGCATGCTCCGGATCGATGCCGTTGTTTCTTCTACCGCAATCATGTAACAGGGATGCAATCAGAAGCAGGGGCCGGTCCACGGGCACCGCATCCGGTGCTTCCTCGATCAAGGCAGCGATCAACTGGCTGAACAGCAATACCCGCCTGGCGTGGCCGGCACCGTGAATCCCCGGCTCCAGCCGGTTAAAAGGGTGATTGTTTTCGATAGTGACATACAAAGCGGACAAATCGATCTTTGAAGCCCGGAAAGGATTCAAATTCCGCTTCGAGTTCATGCGAAAAATTGATGGATAATCTGCGGAATGGGTTTATTCACAATCCAATTGTAGACCCCTCCCGGAAGGCGGTCAACCCTGCCGGGAGAGGTGGCACGCCAAAGCGACTACAGAGAATCAGATCGAGGCCCGCCGCCGTTTGTGTATGCGGCGCTCTTCCCAATCACGCTGCAGGCGGCGGGGCACACGGAGTTGCATGTGTTCATCTACATGCCGGGGCAGCCGGAAACGCAAGTTTCTCAATGCTTGCGGAAAGGGTGACAGACCTTCACCCGGCTCATCTTTGTCTTTTCGGAACAAGTGATAGCGTAATTCTTTGCCCCATTGCGCTTCGCCGATCGTAACCGTAAGGGTTTTGGTCTTTCCTCTCCTCATGACCTGCACCTGGACTTCTCTTCCACACTCCAATTCGTTGAGAATCCGGGTTACATCGGATGGGCGTCGCACGCGCTCGTTGTCCAATTGCCGGATCACATCCCCCGCCCGCAGGCCGCCCCTGGCCGCGGGACCATCTTTTTCCGTTTCCAGGGCCAGGACACCATCTTCAGGCGTAACCTGAAAATAAGACGCCAATTCGTCATTCATGGCGTGCAATCTGATTCCGAGCCAGGGCCGCGGCTGCATTTGAAATCCCTTGCGACCGCCCATCTCATGCCACGGCTTATCCTTTCCCAACGCCTTTCTTTCCTGTAGATGCACGGCGATCTTTTTCTCTTTGCCGTCACGGAAGAGAATCAGGGTTACCTTGTCACCCGGCTTGTGCTTTCTTACCAGAGAAATCAAGTCTCTTGGCATCAGGATATCCTGGTTGTTCAGGCTGAGGATTGCATCGTTCCTGCGGACCCCAGCTTTTTCCGCGGCAGACTCAGGCTCGACTGCCACGACTTTGATCCCATGGGTGATTCCCAGGCTTTTCTTTTCTGAGTGGTCAATGGATTGCACAACTACGCCCAGAAAAGCGGGTTCACCCTCCGCGGCTGCGGTTGGCATCGAGCCCGGCAACATCAAGATTACGGCAACCATGCATACGCCGGCCGTTCTAAAAAGAACTGAATTGCTCATAAAAACCTCCTGTTCCAAACGGAATCGCTTTTCATTTCCAATGACAACCGTAACGCGGACGGGGATTCACCAAAAGGCTTGAATTTTCTGCAGCCCGCTCAATTGTGATAGAATCAATTCTTCCCATGCGCATTAACCGCAGCATATCCATTAACGAACGCTGGCTGAATGAGCACTTCATCCGCGCATCCGGTCCCGGAGGTCAGAATGTCAACCGCGTGTCAACCGCGGTTCAATTGCGTTTCGACCTGAAATCCTGTACAGATTTGGCCTCGGAGGTTAAAGAACGGTTACATCGCATCGCGGGCGGGCGCACCTCGTCGCAAGGCATACTGCTTATTGATGCGCGGCGTTTTCGCACCCAGCAGGCCAACCGCAGGGATGCCCGCAGGCGCCTGCGGGAACTGATCCTGCAAGCCCTGGTTACTCCAAGGCACAGGCATCCGACTCGCCCATCCCTCTCCGCGGATCGCCGTCGCTTGCAAGAAAAGCGCAAGCGCAAAGAAATCAAGCAAAGCCGGCGACAGGTGAAGTCGTTGGACGGAGAGTAACGCCGCCACGCTGGTTTCAGTGATTATCGATTTCCATGCGCTTTTCTTTCAAGCGGTCTTCCAGGACATGCAGCCAATTATGCATGCGCTGAATGCGGGAATCCACGTCGGAGCGTTGTTCTTCATCCGCGGCTTTCTTGTCTTCTTCCAA
The DNA here is from genome assembly GCA_011049425.1 of Candidatus Aminicenantes bacterium. Taxonomy (NCBI): domain Bacteria; phylum Candidatus Aminicenantota; species Candidatus Aminicenantota bacterium. Next base: position 34,012 of record DSBM01000141.1, on the reverse strand, counting down.
CGCATTGATGCGCTCCTTGAGTGCATCAATGCCTTCCACGAGGCTCTCCAGTTTGTGCGCGGCTTCGGCTTTGGCGAAAATCAACTGCTCCGGGTCGGTTTTCTCTTCACTCTTGTCCTTGATCCCCATCGGCTTTTTTGGAATAACGGGTGGAGAGGCCTCCAACCGGCGCTGGTTCATAAAAGTGGGGGAAACGATTTCCATGCCGGCTTCATGCAGTGAATCGAGCACGAAAGCGTGAAGTTTGGAACGCGAAGAAATCAGGGTTTTCACCTCTCTGAGCAGGCCGGATACCCGGTATGTAACCGCGAAGTTTCCCAATTCGGTAATGCGTACAAAGGCCTCCTCAAGCCCGGCTCGTTTCGCTGCTTCTATCAGGACGGGCTCGACATTGAGCCGGTGCAGGTCATAACCCAGCGACAGCGAACAGGAAACCAGGGTTCCCCGGGAATGCATGATGCGCGTGGGGCGAGAAGCGACCAATATGTTTGGCAGCATTACCAGTTGACTCTCTTCCGTCTGAATTTCCACATGGAAAACACCGCGCTCGGTCACACGGCCGAAATGTTCATCAACACAAATGAAATCCCCCGCGGAAAAGCCGCCCACTGTCCTGAGCATGAATCCGGCCAGCAGGTTTCCCAGGAAGGTCGTGGCCGACAAGGCCAGGGTCGCGCTGATCAAGATGCCCCAGAACCCCAGCAACTGGCCGCGAATCTCTCCGCTGACCGGCGCGGTTGCGATGATTCCGGTCACCACGGCAACGGTCATGAAAACCTTTGTCAGCTGGCGGGAAAACGCAGCCTGGCGCCCATATTTCTCTTCGCGACGCGAAAACCACGTTTTGAGCAGACGCCACAGCGATGCCGTCACCGCCAGCAGGACCAGCATGGGGATCAATGACTGCAACCATTCAATCCAGTGACCGTTCATCCGCACCTCCGTTACCCGTTTACAGACATTTGCGGCGATGAAACACCCAGATCATGGCCAACGCCACAACCGCCATGATGCCAAATATCGCGACATATCAGTAACTCCAACTCAACCCCGGCATATTCAGGGGCGATGCATCGGGATTGAAATCCATATCGTGTTCATGTCGAGTTATTCCGTTCCTGCTGTGTAATCGGCCATATCCCGTTTTCCTCAAGGGTGGCAATGACCCTGCCCTGCCAATCATGGTTGGCCGCCGGACTGGCCGGGCTGGGGTGCAAAATGCCGCTTACCCTGGTGCACAAGTGTTTCAGCGCGTTCTCGGCGCGTTGCTGCGCGAATCGTCCTACTCCCACCAGCCACTGGGGCCGGAGGATCTCGACCAGGCCAACCAGGTGGATATCACAAATGGGAAACAAAACGTCACGGTCCGCAGCGCCAAGGCGATCGGGGGTGAGGTTGCGGCCATGTTCGTCAAAGAACAACAACGGACAGTAATTGGCCACAAAGTGATCAGCAAAGAAATGCCGGGGGGTTTTGAATCGGCGTAAAAACAAGTCCCACAAACGTTGTCCGCTGACTTCAGAACGGCGGCATTCAAATCCCTGTACGGGCCTTTGGGGATGGACAACGCCGGGAACCGACACTCTACCCGAAATACCCAGCCACCGGCGCACCCGGGTCACTTCACCAAACGGAACTCCGGTTTGCCCCATTCCCCATGGTCCCGGATTCATACCCAGAAAGACGGTTCGCTTCGGCCCGCCGCCGTAAAGTCTCAGATATTGGCTATAGGGTTCCCAGGCATATTCCAGGGGATTGTAGACCACGGATACCGGGGCATGAAATTTCATTTTGGATACAGCCTCATTCAGTTCGCGGGAAATTTCCATAAGGGTTTTGGGCATTCCGGAGGATGTGGAGTCCGGGTTCATCGCGTCACCATTCCGGGTTTGCTCGTGCCTGATTCTTCTGCAATGCGCTCACAGATGAGTTCCGCCAGCTTTCGGGCTCCACTTGCGGACAAGTGACTGTTTCCACTCCCCCACCCCCCGTCGGCAAAATAATCCGCGCGTTCCATTTCGAACGCGCTCTGCTCGTGAAAATTCATACAGGTCACCTGACTGAAACGATCGCACAAATTGTGGATATCCTGATAAAATCGTTCTTTGCCCTGAAGCGTTTGATGGGTACCAATGTAATCCGGCAGGATCACCATGTAAACCCGCACACCATCTTCCTGCAACAAACTGAGCAAGCGGATCAGGTATTCGCCTTCAATGCCGGGAAAGGATGCATAGGGAATTCGCTGAAAACGCGCCGGACGGTGAACGCGCACATTGCTTTCCTGCTGACCGAGATAGGTGGATATGGCTTGTGTTTGAGAAACTGATCCCGAATGATTTGAGATCATGTCCTGAAAAAAACGCTCGATTTGTGGTTTTCCCTGCACCAACCAGGAAATTTCGTTGACAAAGCCCTGATCAGATTTTTGTGGCAGGGGAAAACGCTCGATCGCACCATCCAGGTTCAAGTCCTGCAAAAGCAGGTTCCATGAGTGAATACAGAAAATATGATAATCGACTCCGTAAATAACCAGATCGGGAGGTTTGGATAGGCGTCGAAAACGTGAGTAAAAATGATAATTGTATTTGGGGTACTTGCCTTTGAGACTGATTTGAAGGGGTTTTCGATTCAAAATATCATAAAAGTGGATCGGCAACAACCCTTTATAGCTGCGTGAGGAACCCATAATCAGCATATCGTAGTAATCGCGACGCAAATTTTTCAGCAGGGGATCCTGTTCGCTCTCATGCTGACGATACCAGTGAAACGCGGATTCGCGTACGCCCAGAAACATGAGCCGATCCAGCAACAGGAAGCATACCAGTCCGAATATGAGCCAGGCGGCAAATCTCAATAAAACGAGCTGTCTGGGATTTGTGCTTTTCGGATTCAATTGGTTCAAATGGTAACCGAGACTGAGAACAGAATCAAGTATATCCGTTTTTATATCCGTTTTTAAGTTCTCTTCCATTTTGTGTGGGTTGGGAAGTTCTTCTGATTTGAAAAAAGGGGAAGGCTGAAGGAGAATGCCCTCCGGGTGCTTATCCCCACAGACTCTCGCCTATCACCAATGTGTGCTAACACACACGAAACACAAGAGATCGGTGCTTTTGAACATTGCAATCAAACCTTTACAAGCCATTGCAAAGCCTTTGTGGCTGAGCTAAAATTGATTCAAGCATTGGGGCGCCGCGTGCAGTCGCTATGAGGAAAAAAAAAGGGGGTTCTTCCGGATGGAAAATCTCGGTGATATGCCTGCTGTTTTTTTTCTCTTTCCTCAACTCTGCAGAAACCGATTCCCCCGCTCCTGACGAAATCGCAGCCAAATTTGAACATGCTTTAGAGACCGCCACCGGGAAAGAACGTTTGGACATACTGCTGGAGTTGTCTGAATATCACGTTTCGCGTCATCCGCAAAAAGTGATTCTTTATGCCACCCGGGCATTGGAACTGGCGCGGGAGTTGGATAGTAAAGTGGCCATGGGTAGATCCCATATTCAACGCGCAGGGGGCTTTCTTCAATCGGGAAACCTGGACGGAGCAAGAGAAGATTACCGGGCGGGGTTGCGAATCGGCAGTGAATCAGAGCATCACGGACTCATGGGTGCCGCCCTGAACGGTGTGGCGGCCGTGGCTTTAAAGCGCGGCGATTCCACGAATGCTTTAGCCAATTTCCAACGCGCGATCCGCCATATCCGGCAAGCAGGAGACCGCCTGCGCTTGGCGGGGATTTTCAACAACATTTCCCTGATTCATTATCGTTCAGGTGAATTGCGCAAAGCCCTGGATTTCATGCTCAAAGCCCTGCGGATCTATGAAAAATTGGATCAGCAGCCCGGTGTCGGGATTGTATTAAACAGCATCGGCAATGTGTATAACCGGCTGAACAACCCTGACCAGGCCATGTCTCATTTTCAAAGTGCCCTAAAAATCGCGCTAGAGACAGACAACCTGCAATTGGCGGTTGTCTGCCGTGTCAACATCGGGGAAATTCACAAAGATCGCGGCCATTTCAGTGAGGCTATGGCAAAATTCGTTTCAGCGCATACGGATGCAAAAAAACTGGACAGCCTGGACTACATGGCGGTTTGTTTAAACAACATCGGCGATGTATTTCACCGCCGGGGATTGTGGCGAGATGCCTTAAACAGTTATCAGCAGTCACTGGAATTGTTTCAACGCATGAACGCCAAACCACGCATGGTTGCCTCTCACCTGAACATGGGCAATCTATACCTGGATCTAAACAGATTGGACCTGGCGGAAACCCACTTAAAACTTGCCGTGCGGCTGGCCGTTGATACGGAGTCACGCTCCATGCACAGGGATGCTGTATGGAGCCTGATCCGTTTATATGAAAACAAAAAAGACCTGGCCAAGGCATTAAAACACTATCGCGAATACACCACCCTTCAGACCCTTTTGTTTTCAAGGGAAAATTACGCCCAGTTGTTGGCCCTGCAGGCGGAATACGAATCAGAGCAGCGCCTCAGTGCCCAGAAGTCGGAAGAAAGCAGTATCCGAATCCGACAACTGGACCGCAAACGCCGTATTCTGGTTACACTCTTTCTTATCGCCGTCCTGGCGATGGGCATCATGATCCTGCTTTTTCTGTACCGGCGTCATCGTTTGCGTACACGCACGGAAATGGAATTGCGCGAAGCGTATGCCCGCATGGAACGCATCGCCCGTTTCGACAATGTTACGCGGCTCTACAACCGGCATAGCATCCTGGAACGCATTGACATCGAAATGGTGCGCATGGGACGTACATGGCGTCCTTTCTGCCTGATTATGCTTGACGTGGATGATTTCAAAAGTGTCAACGACACCTATGGGCATGAATGCGGTGACCGCATGCTGCGCCATCTGGCCGAGCTGGTCCGGAATCACTTGCGCCAGGCCGACGTGGCCGCGCGCTGGGGGGGCGATGAGATCTTGATCATGTTGCCGGAAACCGATATGGAGGGTGGAGCTGTTCTGGCGGGAAAATTGCGCTCGCTGGTGGAAGCGACCCCCATGGATTACCGGAACCGCAAAATCTCTTTAACCGTTACCATGGGCATCAATGTATACAACCGTCCCGGACCGGTGAACGAGTGCATCCGCGGAGCGGATCGAGCCATGTACGCCGGCAAAAAGATGGGCAAGAATACGGTGGTGCGCCTGGATGAAGTGTGTGACCCAGCGACTCCCACTGTTTCTAAAAACTGACCTGAATTCTTTCAGAGCCGCTTTTGGACCTTTTACACTCCAATCGGGAAGCTCAAGCCGTGATGACGAGAATGGAGCCGGCAAAGGCGAGCAAGGTGGCGATCAGGCGACGCGGAGTAAAGCGTTCGTTGAGAAAGGCTGCGGCCAGGATAACGATAAAGATGGTGGAGGTTTGGTTCAGGATGGCGGCGGAAGCCACGTCCGTGAACTTGAAAGCCGCCACCCACATGGTCATGGCGATCACGTTTCCCATCAACGCACCGGGAATGGCATGGCGCCAGCTTCGACGATCCAAAACTTCAGCCACAATCATGCGCCGTTTGCGATGAAGTGCCGTCTGGATCAAAAGAAAAATCAGGGCTGTAACCAGGCGCAACTCCGTTACCCAGAGGAAATCGGCACGGTCCAGGATTGGTTTCATCAGCACGATACTGAGGGCCATCAGGGCCATGGCGCCAGCGCCGGCCAAAACACCTGCCAAGAATCGGCGCCATCCCGGTCCAGGCACTCCCGGATGAATCGATGCCACCAGCACGGATACCACCACCAGGGCCGCGCCCGTGATTTTGGTGCTCCCGGGAGCATCACTGAGCATCCACCATGAAAAGAAAAGCACCATTGGGCTGTACAGGCAGTCCACGATAGCCGCCATTCCCGCTCCCAGCAGATTCAAACACACAAAAAACAGGGAGTCCGCCACGGTGATGCCGAGAAATCCGGTTAACGCCACGATACCCCAATCGCCCAGGCTGAGCCCGGATGGAAGCAGTGAAACGCCCCAAATCAACATCACGACCAGCAAAAACAGGGTTGTGATCGTGGTCTTGAACAGGTTAAGGGCTACGGGGCGCATCTGTTTTCCCGCATGGCTGAACAGAATCACCGCGATTGCCCATGACAATGCGCTGAGCAATGCGGTGGTTTTCCCCATTATATCCAGGTTATCCTCCACTTATACCGATCTATTCTAACATAAATCACCCGCATCAATGGGCATTTGACTGTATTCCAAAAGTCGCCTAGAATGGCGTTGTCTGTCCATGAGATCAACCGCAGCATGAATAACCCCAAACGCTTTTTTTGTGGATTGCTGATGGCAATGACGGTTTGTTTACCATCGGCTGAGCGCTACCGTTTCATTTACCGCTTGCAGGGGGCAGCCAAAGGGCACATCCTTTTCATCATCCCCTACCGTGCGTTCTACCGCTCCCAGGCTTCCGCTCTTTTCCAGGTGATGCCGTTGAAACCGGGCCATAGAGAATTTGTTCTCGAGACTGTCGACCAAACCGGAATCATGCTGCGCACAACCGGATTTTCCGGCCACACAATGGTGGTTTTGACGGCTGATAAAGAGTTGGAGCGGGGCATCCGCAACGGCCGGAATTTGTGGCAAAAATGGCGACAACATCTCTCTTACTATCCGCGGTTTGTGCGCCGGGTAAAAGATTTTCAGTTCCGCTTTCATGGCCCGGTAAGCGGTGGCATCCGCTTTCAGCGCACACCCGGCGGCATCCATGCCAACAGTCACTATTCAATGGATGTGCGCTTTCGCTACCATCCCGAGGAGTTACGGATCGATTTCAACCTCTATCGCATCATGGTTGAGATGATCGGGCTGTTCAACCATTCCTTCCACCCCCCTGATCAGGCTTTTGTTTTTCAATACGGAGCAGTCTTAGCGGGATTCTGGGTTTCGCCCGCCCTTGATTTCTCTCAACCCATCAACGCCATCGCCGCATTGGCTTCACGTTTTGTCAAGGGACTGAAGGATTTCAATCAGGAAAAGCCATTCCACCTGTTGTACCGTTTGGAGCCGTCTATTCCTGGAACCATTCAAATTTGCGGCACGGCTCACCCGGATGTTCCCATCTGGGGCCGCTTCCGCATTCAGCTTTTCATTCGCCGCGTGACAATGGATGCACATTCCGGGCGGCTGTTGCGGGATGAGTTGCAAACCCGGATCACCAAGGGGAACCGCGGAAGCATGACGGTTATGGCCCGGCTGGAAGCGCTCGAACCGTAAGAAAATGCAGGCATTATAACAGGCCCGCTTTGCATCTGTATTTATTTAGAATTTTTCTGAAATTCCACCGGCCCTTTACACACCGGCAGGGTCCATGATAATGTGCTTGGCGATGCGTTCAGCGCTATCGCGGGAGATATCTGCATGCCCCAAGAACTGGTAAATTCGCCGTTATGGACCTGGTTGCTGCTGCCTTTGCTGATTTTTATCGCACGTGTAGTGGATGTAACCCTGGGAACCATGCGCATCGTATTCGTAACCCGCGGCAGCCGATTGTGGGCTCCATTGCTGGGCTTTTTCGAGGTGCTGATCTGGTTGCTGGCCATCCATCAGATCTTCCGCAATCTGGACAACTGGATTTGTTACATCGCCTACGCGGCCGGTTTCGCCGCAGGCAATCTGGTGGGATTGATCCTGGAGAACCGAATCGCTGTCGGTCGCCTGGCCATCCGCATTGTTACGCGCCGGGACTCACGTCGTCTGGTGCGCTGGTTCCGGGAAAACGATTTCGGCATTACCCTCGTGGATGCCCGCGGGACCAAAGGAATGGTTAAAATCATCTACATGATCATCAACCGCAAGGACCTGACCCGGGTGGTGGATATGATCCGTCATTTCAACCCCCGGGCTTTCTACTCGGTTGAAGATGTGCGCACGGCCCGCGAAGGCGTATTCCCAGCTGCCTTCCGCATCGGTCGTGAACGTTGGCGTTCCCGTTTCCTGGACCGCAAGGGGAAATAAATGCCACCTGTTCAAGCCGTGGTGTTTGATCTGGACGGGACCCTGTTGGATTCGCTCGCGGATATTGCCGAAGCCGCCAACCGCTCCTTGAAGCAAGCCGGGTTTCCCCATCACCCACCCGGACAATATGCCATTTTCGTGGGAAACGGCATGCGCACCATGGTAGAGCGGATCATTCCCTCCGACAGCCTTGATAAGGACACAGTTGAAGCCGTGCTGGCCGGGGTACGCCGTCATTACGCGCGCAACTGGCGAAACCATACCCGCCCCTATCCTGGAATTGCGCCGTTGATCTCGGGGTTGCATCGCCGGGGCACTCACCTGGCCGTACTTTCCAACAAACCCCGGGAATTCCTGGAGAAACAGGTACAGTGGTTTTTCCCAGATAATCCCTTTTCAGCCGTGGTCGGGGCGGAAAAGGAAACCCCGCTTAAACCCGATCCAACCGCGCTTTTGAAGTTGATAAAAACCATGGATTGCCTGCCTCAAAATACCTTGATGGTGGGAGATACGGCCGTGGACATACATACCGCGCATGCGGCCGGAGCTGTTGCCGCAGGCGTACTGTGGGGGTTTCGCAGCCAAGAAGAACTTGAGTCAGCCGGGGCGGAAATACTTGTCGGCTTTCCAGCAGAGTTGCTCTCTTTTATTGATCGAGCTGAATGCGGGTGTCCGACACGCCATCGAAATCGCTGAATACGTATTGAAGTTTGCCTTTGCGGTGGGGGATTTGCTCCAGCGCACGCATGTGGACCGCAACCTGGCCACGAACCATGTTCTGCAGGCGATTACGAACAATATGTACGGCCCGCAGGGTTTGTTTTTCGTTATTGACGGGAACATAACGGATCTCCAGGTTACCCGCACGATCCTGGTATACCTGGAAAGCATTCACCGCCTCGGGAAAATCATCAAAAATGACATTGATATCCGTAATCGCCGTACCGTCCGGCAGTTGGATGGTATCCACGCTTTTTCCCTGAACCGGACCCATCAAGGGCAACCCCATGCCGCACTCACATTTCCCGGGAAGCAGGCGGCCACGGTCTCCAATGGCGTACCGGATAATGGGAAACGCGAGGTTCTCCAGGTCCGTTATCAAGAGATTCCCGATCTTTCCGGTCGGCAGAGGCTCAAAACGCGAATCGGTCACCTCAACCAGGCGCGCGTCTGCGAACAAGTGCAAGTTAGGCGCCGAGTATGGACATTGGGCAGCGATCCAATACACTTCGCAAGAGCCGTATTGGTCCAAAACCGGTGCCCGGAAAACCCGCTTAAGCTGCTCGAGGTGGGGTCCGGAAAGGGGAGAACAGGTTACCCAGACCAGCCGTGGCCGCCAGTGATCCCCGCCCCGCTTTTCCAGGTATCTGGCCAAGTGATGAATTGCTCCCGTGTACCCGTGAAGCACGGGGATATCGAGGCGCTTGCATTCTCTTACAAATCGCTCCATGGATCGCGTGTCAATTGCAGAGGCGTTCAGGCGCACCTGGCGGGAAGGCCATACAACAGCGCGGCTGAGAAATCGATGAACCAATGAGGCTTCGACCTCCCGCCAGGCCAAACCCATATTCACGGCCGGCCCGTATCCCCACCAGGAAAGCATCCGCCAACCCAGGGCGGCGTGGGGAACCCTGCGATCCAATAGGGTACGTACGGGAATGCCCGAGGTGCCACCCGTTGTAGAGGGTTTTAAAAACTGCCTGGGCACGTTCCGGGCAAGGATTTCGTGTAAGTGGTCGCGAATATCTTGGCGGGTCAATACCGGCAATTGGTGTAAATCTTCCGGGCCGTTGATGTCATTGGGGTGAATCCCGACTTCGCTAAATCGTCTGCGGTAAAAAGGGCTGTGCTCCCAGGCGTTATTCAAAAGGCGGCGGAGCCGTTTGCGCTGCCAGGCCGGCAGTTCGTCACGGCTCCAGTGTTGCGCTTGCAACAAGCGTTGTTGAAACTCCGCCGCGTCGGGGTTGATCAGGCGATATATCAGGCGAAATTTGAATCGTATCAATTGATCTTTGATTTCCATGATTCCCGACATTCCAGTCAGGGATTTTGCCCTTTAGCGGACGGTATGTCAAGGCATGAGTAAGGAATTGCAATTCGGGTAAAAAAATCGTACTCTTTGAGCCGGAAGTGAAGTGTGGAAAGCGGAATCACGGCCGGGAGTTTTCAATGGTTGGCCCTGCTTGTGGCTGTTGTGGCCGCCTTTATCATCGGCGTTCAAGTGTGGGCATACGCAAGAGCCAGGCGCATGCGCGGCCGGACGGCCCCACTGCTTAAGGATGTTTGCGGCCGGGATTTTTCTGGGGGAAAGCCCGTTCTGATTTACTTTTATGCCCCGGGTTGTCGCGCCTGTCGTTCCATGACGCCCCTGATGCGTGAACTTCAACAGGAGCGTAACGATGTGTTTGTGTTGAACGCCGCCGCGGAAAGGCATGCCGCCCAGGCTTTTGGCGTGATGGCCACACCGGCCACCGTGCGGGTGGATGATGGGCGCATCACCGATGTGATCCTGGGAGCACGTTCACGCAAGGCCCTGCTGCAAATGTTGCGGGATCAATAAGTGGAGCGGGAAAAACTTGAAAGTATCCTTTATCCTATGCCTTTTGCCTGGTTTTTACGATTCCGGCATCAGGAACCGCAACCATGCGTCGGGGATACGGACCACCTTGCCGTTGCGGTCCGTGCTTACGTGACGCGTGCTTCCCGTAGCCAGCAGTTCACTTGAATCGGCGTCCACGACTTTATAACTCACTTCCATTCCCCGGCTGCGAACCGTTTCCATGCATGTGCGTACAGTGACCCGCCTGCCGTAACGCGCGGGTCGATGGTAACGTATGCGCAACTCGGTTACGGCCAGATTAATGCCCTTGGCATCAAATTCGGCGTAATCCCGGCCCCTGGCACGCATCCATTGGGAGCGTCCCTCCTCAAACCAGACGGCATACACGGCATGATGCACCACGCCCATCTGGTCTGTTTCAGCGAAGCGCACGTGAAATGTGGTCTCGAAAAAATCGTTGTCTCGGCTCACTTCAGACCTCCCGGATTTGGAACCTTGCCTGTCGCGCGGAGCGGAAGGCAGCGGCAAAGCAGGGGGAAATAAACGACCCGGTATGCGGGATGATACGCCTGGACATATGCTGTTGAGTGATGCACCGGGGAAAAACTGTTTTCCTGCATCCATTTCGTCCAGAAGGAAATGGTTTCACCGGGCACTGCCATGGCTTCCTTTTGCAAAAAGGCTTTTAAATCGCGCAGCAGAAACCCGAACATGGCGCGGCCATCCTGACGGCCGCCGGCGCTGGCCGCCACCACATCGACGAGTCGTTCAATGTCACCTCCGGCCCGCTGCCAGGTATCCAGGTTCACGCGTACCCATCCGGTTTCCATGTCCGCCGACAGGGGTTCAATCAGGTAGACTGAATCACGGTCTTTGCTCCTGGATGCCAGTTCTCTTTCCATATGCTTGCGGATCTCCTCTAAATCCGTGCCAAGGTGATAATTTCCGAAAGCGGCTTGATAAAGTATTTTTACCAGATCGCGGGTCTCCAGCCGGGGAAAACGAGTTAAGTGCCAGCGGATGACACGTTCAAAATGGTTTGGCTGCGCATTATGCTTCATTCTGGATTGAGGGGCGGTTGATCCACCTGAAAAGTGCCCAGGAAGAGTGTCCGGCCCCGGTGTTCACCGCTCACCGGATCCCGTTGGAAAAAATCGATGTCCGCTGTCACCAAACTCTGGAAGAACACATGGCCGCCTTTGTCAAGCTCTACGTAGATACCGGGACGTCGTTCCGCAGGTGAATCCAGGGAAGCGGCAACGGATATGGGAAACATCCATTCCGCTTCGCCTTTATCTGAAAGTCCGGATTCAGCCAGAAAGTCATCGCTGAGCGGGTCCCGGTCATGAATGCGGGCGGTTATACCCCTGTCGGTAAGAGGTATGCCGGATTGTGTGAGTATGAAACGGGCGATCAGTTTTACGATCATGATGCGACTCCTGAAAAGATTATCCTCGATTCAGCAGCATCGATCAAGAGAAATACAGGTCAGGTATAAAGGCTGTTTTTGCGTCGATCCAATTCGCGTGGATCCCGGCAGACGGGAATGGCGGTTCCCTGATCATCCGTGCCGCTCACGAGAAGGGCCGTTGACAAAAGTCCGGGAGCGGGGGTAAAAATCTGCGCGTCAATTTGGTCTACCCCGAGATTCCGCAACATCGGGGCCATGTCCTTGACGTGTTTTGCCTCTTCCCCGGGATGCCCGACAATCACGTACGCGGCCAATTCCACCCGGCGTTTCAACCTGCGGTTGATGTCACCAAACAAAGAGCAGAACTCCCGGAACAGGCTGAAGCGCGGCTTTCCCATGTACTTGAGCACGTCATCATGGATGTGCTCCGGAGCCACCCGCAGGAATCGGCCGCTATGATGAAGCATAATCTCTTCAAGCAATTCGGGAAATTTCAGCATCAAGTCATGACGGACCCCGGATGCCACAAAAACCTTGCGCACCAATGGATGGCGGCGAACCATGCGCAACAGACCCAGGTAAGGCGGCCTGAAATCACGCACGTGAGCGTCCATGCCGTACATCTCGGCGGTTGCGCCGCCCACATCGCTGATCACGCCGCGCCAACGGGGATGACGAGACATGTGCTCCACTTCCCGTATAATCGATTCAGGCGAACGCGAAATCACGTTTCCACCCTGTTGGCGACAAACGGCGCAGAATGCGCATCGACCCATACAACCGCGGTGGGATGTAATGGAAAAAAGGTTCATTGCAAGCGCCGGAGAGATGGATCGATTTTTATGCTGAGAACGTTTGTACTCCCGATTGTATATGCCATCCAAAATTTTTGGAGTGTAAATTGCCCGCGGTTGGCAAACGATCCAGCGGTCATTGTTGCGTTGCAGGACACCCCTGCCCAGGGCATCAGCGCGGGTTTGCTTTTTGTAGGCACTCAACAACAGAGACGGATCGCTTTCGATTTCCTCTAATGCAGGCAGCAACTCGTAATCGCTGCCATCGGGTCGATTGGAGCGAACTACCGCGGTTCCGGGGATTTTGAATTCCCGCAGGTTCTTTTTGTCAGCGATGGCTTGCGCCGCTGCGCATATCTGGATCTCTCCCATCCCGACCACCGCCAGATCCAGACGGGCGTCAAGCAGAATGGAACGGCGGATGCGTTGTCGCAAAAAGTCGTAATGGGCAAAAAGCCGCTGACTGGTTTCCATGCCGCCGGCAATAATCAGAACGTCTTTCCACGCCTTGCGGATCTGATTGGCCAGGGTGATGACACAACGATCCGGACGCACCCGGGAAGCCGCCGTGCGGGGAGAATCCGGAAAAAACGCGTTTCCGTCCGTTTGATAGAGGTCTTCTCGGCGCCGCTTCAGCGTGGGCGTGTAATTCATGATCACGGAATCAACCGGACCCGAAACAATGGCAAAAAACAGTTCCGGTCGCCCCAGCAGGGTGAATTCGTGGGGATCCTGCCAATGCAGCGCATCCAGAACCCCAACACGGAAACCATCGGCTCTCAACGCGCTTGCCAGCAGACCTTCGGGAAAGGAAGGGTGGTCACTGAACGGGTACGGCAGAACCAGAATGATGTCGAATTGGTTTTTCATGCGCGTGGATATCGATTTCATAGTAGTGAAGTTCAAGGCGCAAGTCAATTTCAACAACCCTTTGGGACGGAACTGCGTATCAAATAGAAATTCAGGTTTGCAATCGAGGCGAGAATGAAAAAATGTCTGTCCCTGCTCTTTGCGCTCATGCTGATGGGGGTGTATCCATTGTCGACGACTTTTGGCGATACACCCGACAGAGATCCCGGAGGTTTTCACCGGGTTGATTCTCCCGTGCCCCCACCTGCCGCCATTCACGATGGCTTCGTTTCCATTACGGGCCGCGACGCCGATTCGTATCTGCGTTTCCTGGCTTCCGACTTATTGGAAGGCAGAGAAGTGGCCTCCAGCGGATATGATATCGCCGCGGAATTCGTCGCCGCCCTGTTTCGCATGTGGGGACTGGAGCCAGCTGGAGACCTGATCCACGACGCACCCCGCGCGAGAAACCTTTTATCCGCCGGTAGTGATGCCCGCAAATCCCCATCACGCAGCTACTTCCAGGATGTCGTTATGCGCGAGGTCCTTTCTACCACGGGATCCATTACCGCGGAATCCAAGCGCTCCGGAGTGAGGCGTGAGCGAACTTTCATTCATGGAATCGACTACACATCAACATCAACAGGCACATGGTCGATTACAGCCCCGGTGGTGTTCGCCGGACACGGCATAGTGGAAAAATCGTTAAAATACGATGATTACCACGGCATACAGGCAAAAGACAGAATCGTGATGATCCTGAACGAAGCCCCCGGAGCCGACCTTGCCGACAGCCCTTTTCATCAAGACGAATATGAAAAGCGCTATTTCCAGCCGCGTCGCCGCATGCACGGCGGCGATCTCAGGACGAAAACCGCGGCCGAAAAAGGAGCTTTGGCCGTATTGCTGGTGGAAAACCGGCCCCAAAAGAACCGCTACCTGGGCGCCAAGATCCTGGATCGCGATAAAGTGGATGATTCCGGGCCGGTGTTTGATCCCGGGCGCCGGCGTTTGCTGCTCCCCCACTCAAACAACCCGGATCCCCGCGCTCCCATTCCAACCTATCAAATCTCCCGGCGCATGGCCGCTGAGATTGTCGCCACGTGCGGAGAAAGCTTGGAAAACCTGCAATCCGTCATAAACACCACATATAAACCCGCGTCACGCCTGCTTTCACGTGTGCGCCTCACCTTGAACACAAAGAGCCGAACCCAACTTGTGCGCAGCCGCAACGTACTGGCTGTCCTGGAAGGAGCGGATGCGGAAGTGAAAAATGAGGTCATCGTGATCGGCGCACATCTCGATCACCTGGGCAAAAAGGGTCCATATATTTTTAACGGGGCGGACGACAACGGCTCCGGCGTTTGCGGAGTCCTGGAAGTGGCACAGGCTTTTGCCGTCAACCCCACCCGGCCCAAAAGAACCGTTCTGTTTGCCCTCTGGACCGGAGAAGAATCCGGCCTGCTGGGCTCAACTTACTACGTAGCGCATCCTACCTATCCCCTGGCCAAAACCGTGGCCAACCTTAACCTGGACATGATCAGCCGGCGTTGGACCCGCGAACAATTGGAAAGCATGCGTCGCTGGCGGGGTATGGATATTCCTCAGAAAGAGTTGGAACAAATCGATGTGGATCGCTTCATGATTCTGTCACGTGCCCGCGGGTCTTTTCCGGTTCGTGAAGCGCTGAAACAGGCCAACGCCCTGGTGGGAATGCATCTTTTGATTCGCCCGTCAACCGGTTTCGGAGGAAGTGATCACGCGCCCTTTGCTTTCAAAGGCATCCCCTGGGTCTTCTTTTTCTCGGCCATGACCCAAGATTACCACATGCCCTCCGACAGCCTGGAAAAAGTCAGTCTTGATCATTTAGAGAACGTTTCCCGCTTGGTATACGCGACCGCCTTTCACCTGGCCGGCTGGGACTCTGAAAACAAAGTCTTAGAGTAACCGCGAGGCCATGGCCTTGCCCAGGCGGCGGCAGTCCTCGAGGTCGTTATCGCCCGGTGCGAATTTGACTTCCACCACGGGTTCCACCGTTTCGTTCTCTGATTTTTCGGCAAATTCGCGGATGGCGGACACCCCGCCGCCGCTCCAGCTATAAGTGCCGAATATCCCGATCAGGCGGTTTTTTAACTTGTCGTTTTCCAACATGGACAAGAGGCTTTCCATAAAGGGAGAGGCCTTCGTATTGTAGGCGCTGCTGGCCAGCATCAAACCGCGGTAACGCCAGATATCCCGCAATACATAAGAAAGATGGGAATGAGAAAGGTTGTGCAGGCGGATCCGCTTGACGCCTTGAACAGCCATTGAGCGGGCCACGGCTTCAGCCATGACCTGGGTATGACCGTACATGGATGCATATGCGATCACTACTCCCGGCTCGGTTTCCTGAAGGCTCCAGCGGTCGTAGCGGCTGATGATGTATTCGGGGTTGGTTCGAAATACCGTCCCGTGGGTGGGGGCAACGATACGGATATCGAGGCCGGAGAGCTTTTTCAATGCCCGTTGCACCATGGGACTGAACTTGGCTACGATGTTGGCGTAATAGCGCAGGGTTTCGTTTTCTCTTTCGTCCGCATCCACCTCGTCATCGAAAATCGCTCCCCGCAACGCGCCGAATCCGCCGAAGGCGTCCATTGAAAAAAGCGTTCCGGTCCGGGTCTCAAAAGTCATCATGGTTTCCGGCCAATGAACCATGGGGGTCAAGTGAAACTCGAGGGTATGATTCCCCAAATGCAAGCGCTCCCCGTCACCGATGATCTTGATCCCGGAATCAATTCCGTAGAACCCCTTGAGAAAATCCACGGTGCGGGGATTGCATACAATTTGCATTTCCGGATAGAGATTGCGAAGCAGGTTGATTGAGCCGGAATGATCGGGTTCCATGTGGTTGACCACCAAGTAATCAATGGATGCTTTCGCGGGAAGGGCGGATTGGATTTTTCCCAGGAACTGGGGCATATATCCCTTTTCTACCGTATCGAGAATCACATTCTTCTCATCCCGGATCAGATAGGCGTTGTAACTGACCCCTTCTGGAAGCGGCCAGATCGATTCAAACAGGTCGGTTTCGAAATCGTTGACGCCAATCCAGTAGACGTCATTGGTCAATGGCACGGCATTTTTCACTGAACAATCCTCCTGATGACATGCTTTCTATGAATTTTATTCTAACCGGTACTTTGCCTAAACTCAAGCGGGAGTTGCAGACCTATCGCGGTGTGCTATAATAGCGGGTTATGGGTATATGATGCGCTGACATAGAGGAGGACCCCATGCACAACAAACGCTTCCCGGGCCGTGGGATCGTAACCATTCTAACAGTATTGATCATGTGTTTCTCTTTGAATGCCGTTGAGAAGGCGGGCGTTTTGGACGATAACCTGCTGAACAAAGCCCACCAAAACGGTTTTGTACCGGTGATCCTGAGCTTACGGGTACCCGGCATAGAATACCTGACCGCGGATTGCATCCGTTATTCAAGACGAAAAATGGACCCGGGCGATTTTCACAGGTCCATGGAAGCGGATTTAAGATTGGAAACGGCCATTCGCAATGTGAGTGAGGAAATCCTTTTTCACCTGGGAAGTTCGGACTGGGAAATCCACCACACTTTTTCCACCCTTCCCGTTCTGGCCCTGCGGGTAAATGCGGAAACCCTGGAGCAATTGGCACAACTGCATCAGGTTGCGGCCATTACGGAAGACCGCCTGATGCGCATCCCCGAATACCAGGCAAACGCTTCTCTTCCGCAGGAGGCATCTTCACCCCAGATGGCGGATGCGGTTGAACTGGTCCGGGCGGACAGCGCCTGGGCTTCGGGCTACACCGGTGCCGGTGAATACGTGGCGATCCTGGATTCCGGTATTCGCCGTTCCCATGAAGCCTTTCAGGGAAAAGCCGTCGTTGAGCAGTGCTACTCCTTGAAAGCCGATTGCCCCAACGGTCAGCGTGAAATGTCCGGTCCGGGAGCGGCTCACATGTACGCTCCGCAATACTATGGTTACGATCACGGCACCCACGTATCCGGGATCGCAACCGGCAACAACGGTGGTTCCTTCCGGGGAATCGCCCCAGATGCCAACCTGATTCACATCCAGGTTTTTTCCCGCTTTTCCGCAGCGGAGTGCAATTCAAGCGAGCCCTGTGTCATGTCCTACAATTCCGACCAACTCAAGGCGCTGGAATTTGTCTTTTCGCGCCGCAACCAGTTGCGGATTGCGGCCGTCAGCATGAGCCTCGGCGGCGGTGAATATGACAACGCCGCTGCATGCGACATAGACAACCCCAACGTGAAACATGCCATCGATAACCTTCGCGCCGCCGGGATTCCCACGGTAATCTCTGCGGGAAACGATTCGTTGTGCAATGGACTCAGTGCGCCGGCCTGCATCTCTTCCGCCATCGCCATCGGTGCCACTACAAAGAATGATCAGGAAGCCAGTTTCAGCAATTTTCATCCCCAAATGCTGGACTTTTTTGCGCCGGGCCAAAGTATCCGCTCCGCAACAGGGGGCAGCAATTCCAGTTATCAATACTGGGGCGGAACCTCGATGGCTGCGCCCATGGTTGCCGGCGGATTCGCCATTTTCCGCCAGTATTCCCGCGAAGTGCCGGTTCACGAGTTGGTAACGGCACTGGAATATTCCGGCCGCAGCGTGGTCACCAAGTGCCAGACTGGAGTAGAGAAGCCCCGCATCAATGTGGGTGAGGCCCTGATGAGCCTGATGAGCATTGCGCCACCGGTAAACATCCAGGGCAGCCAGTCTTTTAACCAGTCAATGCTACACACGGAATACATCAACACCCTGACATGGAACGCCAATCCACTGAACGACGACAAAAATGTGGTTGCATATCGCGTTTACCAGATAATCGACAACGAGATGACACATCTCGCTGAAGTAGACGCCGCCACGTTCTCGTATCGTCACCGGCGAGTGGCCAAAAGGACTGAAGTGAAATACGCATTCACCAGCGTGGACGGCGAAGGCGAAGAGAGTGGCCCCTCCATTTTCGTATTGGAATTCGGTGTGGAACAATAATCGTTTCCACAAATGATCGGCCGAGAAATGCAACAACTGGTGCGGAAGTTCCGCGGCAAACGCATTGCCGTCTGGGGAGACTTGATCCTGGACGAATACATCACCACTTGCGCGGCCAGGGTTTCACGCGAAGCGCCGGTTTTGATCACTGAATTTGAAAGTGATGATTTTCGTCTTGGAGGGGCGGGAAATGTGGCCGCCAACATCCGTGCCCTGGGAGGTGAACCCCACCCCATCGGTTTTGTCGGCCGGGACCAGAGCGGTGATATACTGCGTGATGTGCTTAGCCGTTCCGGGATCCCGGATGACGGCTTGTTGGCTGTAAAGGATTTCATTACTCCGCGCAAGACACGCATTCTTTCCGGAGATCAACATACCCGGCGGCAACAGGTATTGCGCATTGATCGCCTCAACCGCTCGCCCCTGCCGGAACAACACCACGCGAACCTGCTGGATCAACTAGAAAAAGTCCTCAAAGACAGCAGTTTCCTGGTGATATCCGATTACCTGTGCTGCTCAGTCCGCGAAAAGGACTACCACTCCGCCCGCAAACGATTTGACTTTCCGCCGGTTGCGGTTGATTCACGCCGTCACCTGCGCTCTTTTCCGGACGTTCGCATAGCCACCCCCAACCTGACTGAACTGCAACGCATCTTTCCCGCAACGGAATTCAACCGTGAAGCGGATTTTATCGGCGCGGCAATCGACCTGCACCGGGAAATCAACAGTGACGGTTTGTTGTTGAAGCGCGGTGATGAGGGCATGGTACTGCTGGAATCCAGCCGGCCGCCGACCCGGATCGGAATATACGGCCCCTTGGAGATCGTGGACGTCACCGGTGCGGGTGATACCGTGATCGCTTTGCTCTCTCTAGGCCTGGCATCGGGTGCGGATATGCTTGCCTGCGCCAGACTCGCCGCCGTAGCGGCCGGACTGACGGTAATGAAAGCGGGAGCCGCCACGGTTACTCCCGATGAACTGATTCATGCGCTGTCTACCGGTACTTTGCCGTGATCCGGGAAATTTCTGATTGCAAAATCAGTGAGCTTTCCGAGCTTGCACGGCGAATCGATGTGCTTAAAAAGGCAGGCAAAACCATTGCAATGGCCAACGGTGGCTTTGATCTCTTCCACGTGGGACACGCCCGCTACCTAAAGGCGGCTGCGGCTGTAGCCGACATCCTGGTGGTTGCGGTCAATTCTGACAAATCCCTGCGCAGCCTGAAGGGTCCTGAACGCCCCATTTTGCCCCAGCATGAGCGCATGGCCATCCTCTGCTCAGTGGAAGGAGTGGACTTTGTGGTTGCGTTTGACGCGACCACGGTGACCGAAGTGCTGTTGGCTTTGAAACCCCACTTTCACTGCAAGGGATCCGATTATACCGTCGACACAGTCCCGGAAAAGGAGGTGGTCCGCGCTTACGGCGGGCGGGTCGTGATAGTGGGCGGCGATAAGGTTCAATCCACTTCCTGGTTGGTAAAGAGATCAAAAAAACCGCTTCAACAGTGAAACTGTCAGTGAAAACCGATTTAAAAAAAGAAAGTGTGGCCATTCCGGGTCCGGGCGAGAAGATCGCCGTGGTTCGCTTGTCTGCATTGGGAGACGTGATTCACACTTTGCCCGCGGTCGTTCAAATGGCAAGGGCCTTTCCAAGTTGCAGCCTGGATTGGATCTGCTCACCTCCTGTTGACAAGCTGCTTTCCGTGTTCAATGTGGCCGACCACGTCTACTCGCTGGATCTCCGTCACAAACCCATGCGCGACGCACTCAGGGAGGTTCGCGTTTTTCGCCTCAGGAACCGCGACAGGTATTCACTGGTTGTGGACTTTCAGGGCTTAATCAAATCCGCACTGGTGGCACGCATGGCGGGGCGGAATGTGTTGGGATTTCATTCTCAAAACTTACGCGAGCCCCTGGCGTCTTTGGCCTATCGTTTACAGGCCGATCCGTGGCCGGGAAACAGCCATGTGATTTACAAGAATCTCCACCTGTTGAGCGCTCTGGGCGTCAACACGAATACGGTTCAGTACCCGAGCCTGAGTTACGCCACCCCATCGCCACGGTTGCAAGACTTCCTGGACCGTTTGTCCCCGGGTTCCGCAGGTTTCTGTCTACTAAACACGGGAGCGGGATGGCCAACCAAAATCCCGCCTTTGGACCTGTTGGCACAAATCGGACATATCGTCGCTTCGCGTGTTCCCGCCGTGCTGCTGTGGGGGAACGCGGCCGAGTTGGACCGCGCCCGTGATATTTCAAACAAAACCGGGATCCCCCTGGCTCCGGAAACCGATTTTGTGGACCTGGTGCACCTGATCCGTTCCGCCACTTGTATCATCAGCGCGGATACCCTGGCATTGCACCTGGCGGACGTGGTCGACACTCCGAGTGTCGGTCTGTTTGCACCGACATCTCCCCGGCGCAACGGTTCCCTGTTGCCTTTATCCCGCGCCGTGGTCAGCACGGTTGAGTGCCGTTTCTGCCATCGACGTACTTGCAATAAAATGAACTGCATGGCTCAGATCTCTACAGACTCCGTCTATACCGCCATTACTGAGATGCTTGATGCATCTGGTTGACAAGTTGCAGCGTTATTGTCACCCAGGCAGTAATAATGACCCGAAGGTGCATGACAATGGATTGAATCTCTTTTGCGACCGGAGCTGCTTGGATCATTCAAGTAGGTCTCTTTTAATCTCGCTCCGTCTACCAGAACCTGACCTTTCTGAATGCGGATCTCTTCTCCCGGCAGGCCGATGATGCGCTTGACAAAAACCCGATCCGCGTAACCGGGTGGATGAAACGCAACCACCATGCCCCGGCAGAGTGCGCGCGGCGGCATGAAAAACCGTTCAATCGCGTTCCATCCGTCGCGTGAGTAGACCATGTTGACCAGCACATGATCCCCTACAACCAGGTTGTTATTCATGGAGGCAGAGGAAACGACCATGGTTTGGCAGGCGAACGTTCGCACAAAAAAGAAAAGCAACAAGAAATGGACCGCCAGGCAGAGGAATCCCCTCAGGCACTCAGCCAGGGACTCTTGTTTGAAAGGGTTTAAATGCTCATGCACATGCAAATTGTACGCCATCCTCTTGGGTGAGACAAGCGATTGAAGATTGGTTCGAGTTTGGGTACAATGGGAATCCAAGCATCAGCTATTCTTTGCGGAACCATGGGAGGTGACTTGTATGCAACGTATTCTTGTTCTGGGCAGCGGTTTGGTCGGACACGCGGTTGCGGCGGATCTCTGTCGCGAATTCAGCGTTCACGTGGCTGATGCGGATTTGCACACGCTTGAAGCCGTTTCTTCGTCATTTTCCGTTACGCCGGTTCACGCCGACCTGGCGGATTCCCGTCGGCTCAAACAATTGACTCGTGGATTTGACGTAGTGGTAAACGCCTTGCCCGGACATATGGGCTTTGGCGTTCTGAAAGACCTGATCGACAACGGCAACAACGTGGTGGACATCGCTTTCAGCCCCGAAGATCCCTTTCTTTTAGAGGATCGCGCAACCAAAGCCGGAGTCACCGCGGTAGTGGATTGTGGTGTAGCGCCGGGTTTGTGCAACATGATCCTGGGATATGAATCCACGCGCCTGGACGCCATCGAATCTTATTCCTGTTTGGTCGGGGGATTGCCGGTGGAGCGGCAATGGCCCTGGGAATACAAAGCCGGTTTTTCACCGGCTGATGTTATTGAGGAGTACACGCGCCCCTGCCGCATGGTTCAGAACGGCAAGCCGGTCGTGTATCCGCCCCTTTCCGGCCTGGAACGGGTTGAATTCAAAGGCATCGGCACCCTGGAAGCGTTCCATACGGATGGATTGCGTACCTTGTTAAAAACAATGAAAATTCCCAATATGAAGGAAAAAACCCTTCGGTATCCCGGTCATGCGGCCCTGATGGAAATCCTGGGTGGTGCGGGATTCTTCAGCCGTGAAGAGATGGAAATCAAAAATCAGCGGCTGGCTCCCCTGGATGTGACCAGTGCCATTCTTTTCCCGCAATGGAAGATGCGTCCCGATGAAGCGGATTTCACCGTCATGCGCATTGATATCAAGGGAAAATCGGGAAACAACCCGGTTCACCGGGCATTCGAGTTGTTTGACCAGTTCGATTGGAAGACCCGTACCACTTCAATGGCACGTACCACCGGATACACCTGTTCCGCGGTGGTTCGAATTCTTGCGGAGGGTCGGATCCGGCGCCGGGGAGTGGTTGCGCCCGAACATCTGGGCCAGATGGAGGGTGTGTTTAAACGGGTTCGGAAACTTTTGGAAGAGCGTGGAGTCAAGCTTTCCGGAGACCTGTAGATACGGTCCCCCGTTTTAGAGAACCAAGTTCTACCCGCCTGCGTTTAATGGTTAGACGGCCTGATTGGCCCGGCAAGGAGGCATGCAGTGAAACGCTTGTATCGCAGTCGCAAAGACCGTGTGATTTCGGGAATCTGTGGTGGTATCGGAGAGTATTTCAACCTGGATCCCGTACTGGTACGTGTCGGGGCGGTTCTGCTCGTGTTTACCGGCGGTGTCGGACTAATCGCCTACATTGCCGGTATATTCATTATTCCCGAGCAACCCCTGGACAGCGAAGAAGAAACTGTGTCGATGCATAGAGAAGAATCTTCCCCCCGCGAACTTTCCACTGAAAATGAAAGCGACTCGGAAACCGCTTCCCATTCCGGTCCGGTTGTATTCGGCTTGATTCTGGTTATCCTGGGTGCTTTCTTTCTGCTGCGAAACATCCCCCTCTTCAACGATTACTATTGGTGGATCCGAAACCATCTGCGCATGTTTTTCTGGCCCGGCATCTTTATCGGCCTGGGGGTTTTTCTGATCGCCCGCAATTATCGCCGCTGATCATCAGGCTTAACTTTTTCACGCGCCGAATCGCCGTTGCATTCCCCTTGCCCCGCCCTTATAATGAAACTGGTTGTGAATCCTGAATCAGAGGAGTCCGTATGCAATTGTTTCGTATTCTGTTTTTATCACTGTGTTTGGCCGGCCTGGCGGGACCGCTTTTCCCCGGACCGGACGAACCTGAGCAACACCCGGACGGATGCACCAGCATAACCGTTGGACGCTTGGCGTCAACAGATGGCTCGGTCATGACGTCCCACACCTGCGATTCGCACAAGGATCGCACCTGGATCGATGTCGTTCCGGCAAGCCGATACCCGAGCGGATCCATGCGGCCGGTTTTTTCTGATTCCCATCTAACCCGCCATGCGGATGATCTTTCCCGGCAGAGCCGGGTGGGAACGATTCCCCAGGTTAAACAGACATACAGTTACATCAATACCGCTCTGCCCTGCCTGAACGAGAAACAAGTGGCCATCGGTGAGGCCACTTTCGGCGGAAAAGCGGAAATGCGCAGCGATCAGGGCATAATCGATTACTATGAGCTCAACCGCATCATGCTTGAACGGGCCACCTCGGCCCGTCACGCCATTCGCATCGCCGATGAAATCACAAAAGAATACGGCTACAACGATGGCGGTGAGTGCTTTACCATCGCGGACCCGCAGGAGGTATGGCACCTGGAAATCGTCGGACCTGGAAAGGGTGGAAAAGGGGCTGTATGGGCCGCCCAACGTGTCCCGGACGGGCACGTATCCGTGAACGCCAACGCATCCCGGATTCGGCAAATCCACCTGGATCGCCCGGATGAGTACATGGCTTCCGCCAATGTAGTCGAACGTGCCATCGAGATGGGACTTTTTGATCCACAGGCCGGCCAACCCTTTGAATTCTGTTACGCATACGCCCACCGTCGCAGCATGGCCGCCCGGCGCCGGGAATGGCGAGTTCTGAGCCTGCTGGCTCCCGGCCTGAAACTGGACCCGAACAGCGAAAATCACCCCTTTTCCGTCCAACCCGAAGCCAAGGTCTCACCCGGACGAATCATGGAGATCTTCCGCGACACCTATGAGGGCACCCCCTTTGACATGACCAAGTTCATGCTGGTACCGGAAACAAAAAAAGGTGAGCGAACAGGGCGTTTCATAAAAAGCCCTTATGCCAATCCCTTCATGGATTACGACATGATGCCCCTGTTTGCCATCAACGGAGGTTGGAACGAACTCGGCGAACGCTGCATTGCCCGATACTATTGTACCTACGCCACCGTGATCCAGGTCCGCTCGTGGCTCCCCGACCCCATAGGCGGCCTCGCCTGGGTGGGTTACGACAACCCCGCCATGACGGCATACGCCCCGATATACGCCGGTATCGAGTCGTTCCCTGCAGAATGGCGGGTTTGCGGCCGTTCCGGCTTTAACCGGCAGTGCGCCTGGTGGGCGTTTAACCGGGTTGCCGACCTGGCCGCACAGAAATGGGGCCATATGCGTGAGGATGTAGCCGCGGTCCGGAATCCCCTGGAAAAAGAGGTTTTTGCCTCCCAGGCGGATTTTGAAGAACGCATGATGGTTTTGCACAAAAAGACCCCGCGCAGATTGAAAAAAGCCTTGACCCGCTACAGCCAATCCTGGATGAAACGCTTAACCGATGCGTACTGGAAACTCGGAGACGATATCTGGACGAAGTACACCGGGAAATTCTAGTACCCGGCACTAAGGAGGACAGCTATGAACCAACTCGACATTCAAGAGTTGATCGGCTTACTGGCGTCGGTTTTTTCTCCCGGGAAATCCGACCGTGTACTGGGAATTCTGGTCGATTTGCCCAGGCAATCCCAATCCGACTCTCCCCGTTGGCAGGAACGCCGGCAGATCGCTGCTTCATGGAGAGATACCATCCGCCTCCACGCCGCTGTACTCGGTTTGGAAAGCGTGCACCTTTTCGCCTATCCCGATGTGGGTTCCAATAACGCCGACTTACCCGAGTCAGCTTACGATGTGGATGGAGCGCTTCCGGAAACCGCGCATGAACTTCAATCCAGTGGCAAACGCACATCTTTCGACAAGGTGTTTTCTCAATGCCAATTGCTTCTGGCGCCCACGGAGTACTCAACCACGGCGCCGCTGAAGAACGCCGCACGCAAATACCATTTCCGTGCCGCTACCATGCCCGGATTCATCTCCGCCATGATCCCCGCATTGCGTATCGACTACAATGAAGTCAACCGCCGTTGCCGCATACTCAAGGAACTACTTGACCCCGCCGTTGAGGCAAACGTGCGTTTCCGGGTGGACGATCACAAGGAATACCGCATGCACTTCGATCTGCGCCACCGCCTGGCCCATTTGAGCAGCGGCCGCTTCCCGGAACCCGGCATTGCCGGCAACCTCCCCAGCGGCGAAACCTATATCGTGCCCTACGAAGGCGAACTTTTCAGGAAATCCGGGAATGCCGAAGATGTCAGCCGCACCAGCGGCGAACTGCCGGTCGAGATCAACGGCGAAATCGCCGTGTTCACCATCCGCGAAAACCGCGCCGTGGATGTTTCCGGAGAAACAGAATCGGTTGATGCGGAACGCAATCACTTAAAGAGGGAACCCGCTTACGGCAACATGGCTGAACTCGGGTTCGGAGTTCTCGGAGATTTCGGACTCACCCCCATTAACGAGATCCTGCTGGATGAAAAACTCGGCTTTCACGTTGCATTCGGGCGCAGCGATCACTTTGGTGGAGATGTCGGACCGGACAGCTTCTCTTCTCCCGCGGAGGTAATCCATCTGGATCGCATCTACATTCCCGAAACCCAACCTCGGCTCCGCCTGTTGGAAGTGACCCTGACCGCGGGTAGCGGCCCGCCCACGCCGGTGATTCTGAACGGCGAGTACCAAATTTTCTCTTAACCCTTTCCCGGCGCAGCCGGGCAGATGGCATGATCAGGAGTAAACGTTGACCAAAGCGAAAAAAAACGATAAGCAACATGTTGAGCTGAAACCCGAGGAACTTCGCTGGCAATGCGATCCCGGAACCTTGAAATTCAAAACCACCAGCGACTTGAAATCCTGCCAAGAGATCATCGGTCAGGACCGGGCTTTGAGTGCCCTGCGCATGGCCTTTGACATCGAGAGCCAAGGATACAACGTATTCGTAACCGGTAAAGTGGGCACCGGGCGTAAGACTTCGGTGCGTCGCCTGATCCGTGAAAGCGAGCGCTTAAAGCGCATCCCGGATGACAAATTGTATGTAAATGACTTTCGCAATCACGACACACCACGCCTTTTGCGCCTGCCGGCGAGTCAGGGCCGCGCGTTCAAAGGGGAAATGGATGAGTTGATTGAAATCCTGGTGAAACAAATCCCCGAGTTGTTTGAGAGCGAAGGTTACACTGAAAGCCGCAAGGCCTTGCTCAACGAAGTCACAAAGCAGCAGAAAAAGTTGTTGGCGGATTTGGAAAAAACAGTAAGTGAAAAAGGCTTTGCCCTGGTCCAGATCCAGGTCGGCGGCATGACCCGCCCGGTTGTGGTTCCCATGGTGGACGGCAAACCGGCCAATACCGACAAACTGCGTGCCCTGGTAAACGAGGGCAAAATGACGGAAAAAAAGTTCCAGGCGATAGAGAAAACCCAGGAGAAGCTCTCCAACGAACTGGAAGATGTGTTCAAGAAACTGGCCGTTTTAGAGAAAGAAACCGCCCGGCGTCTGAAAGAGATGGATCATGAATTCGCCAAGCCGGTCGTGCATGGCAATATCAGCGAGATCCGGGAACGCCACCCCCAGGAAAAAGTCGCGCAGTACCTGGACGAAGTAACCGAAAGCATCATGGATCAGCTCAACCTTTTTCGCAAGGCGCAGGCCGCTGAAAAAGAACAGGGTGTCCCCCTGCCGCGGCCCGGTTCCCCGGATGATCCTTTCCTGGTATACCGCGTCAATCTGCTCGTGGATAACTCTAAAACCCCCCAAGCCCCGGTGATTTACGAGACCTCCCCCACTTACAGCAATCTGTTCGGTAGCGTGGAATTCAGTGCAGACGGCTCAGGCGGTTCCCGCACCGATTTCACTCGCATCAAGGCCGGGTCGCTGTTAAAAGCCGACGGCGGTTTCCTGATCGTAGAAGCGCTCGACCTGCTGACAGAGCCCGGAGTCTGGCCGGCATTCAAGCGCATCCTGCGAAACCGGCGCCTGGAGATTCAGAACTATTCGCCCATCTACCTGTTAACCGTGTCGGGATTGAAACCCGAACCCATCCGCATCGACGTCAAAGTGGCCTTGGTGGGAGACACCCACCTGTACCAATTGCTGTTTGAACGCGATCCCGAATTCAAGAAGATCTTTAAACTGCGGGCGGATTTCGACTCCGTCATGGATTTAAATCAGAAAAGCATGCTGGATTATGCCGGTTTTGTCAATCGGATCGCAAATAATGAAGACTTGCTTGCAATGAAAAACAGTGGTGTCGCCCGCGTACTGGAACACGGTGTTAAACTGTCTGGAAACCGCAAAAAGCTCTCAACCCGGTTTAATGACATTGCAGACATCATCCGTGAAGCGGATTACTGGGCACGGAAAACAGGCCGCAAACATATCTTTGGAGCGGATGTGGACAAGGCCATTCTGGAAAAACGCGACCGTTCGCGATTGATCGAAACCAAGATTCAAGAGATGATCGAGGACGGCTCCCTCATGATCGACACCACAGGCTCCGTGGTGGGCCAGGTGAACGGCCTGTCCGTCTTTAACCTGGGAGATGCGATGTTCGGCAAACCTTCCCGCATCACCGCTCAAGTCGCGGTCGGCAGCGAGGGCATCGTCAACATCGAACGGGAGGCGGAGTTGAGCGGCAGCCTGCACGATAAGGGCGTGCTGATCATCAGTGGATTCATGCGCGCACGCTTCGCGCATGACAAACCGTTGGCCGTCACCGCCAGTTTGTGCTTTGAACAATCCTATGGCGGAGTCGATGGTGATTCCGCTTCGTCTGCAGAGATCTACGCCCTGATGTCCGCTTTATCCGGAGTCCCCATATCCCAAGCGATCGCCGTGACGGGCTCTGTCAACCAGAGGGGAGAAATTCAACCCATCGGCGGCGTCAATGAAAAGATCGAGGGTTTCTTTGATGTTTGCCGTGCCCGCAAACTGACAGGCCGACAGGGTGTCATGATTCCCCACCAGAACACAGATGACCTGATGTTGCGTCAGGACTTGGTGGAGGCGGTTCGCAAAGGAAAATTCCATATCTGGCCGGTCCGGAACGTGGACGAAGGCATGCAAATCCTTATGGGGATTCCCGCCGGCTCACGCGACAAGCAAGGCGCTTACCCCGAGGGCACGATCAACCACCGGGTCAACCAACGGTTACGGGAGTTCGCTGAAAGCGGCAGACACTATTCCTCAGGCGATCAATGAACCCAAACTAATCTTTCCGGGACGAATCGCCGCCCGCTTGAGGTTTGAACAAGGCTTCGGCTTTACCTGTCAAGTCTTCAACCGTGTAAGCGGGCATCACGAACCACTGCGCAACCATGGAAGATGTGCCGGTATAACGGGTGGTTTCCCCGTTTTGCGCTTGTCGCAATTGGAGTTGATACTCCTTGCTGCCTTTCAAAGATACCCTTAAGGCAATGGTTGTACCTGTTGCATCCGGCTCAGCCTGGAGGAATTCCTGGCAAGAGAGTTCAGACAGGGACTGCAGCAGGGGATCCATGATTTTGGATTCAACGCTGTGTCCATCCGTACTTTTCCACTCTACGGTGGATGTCATTTCGCTGCCGGCAACATTTTTCTCATCATCTTTTACCCTTGGGGCAGCCGCTTGGCGCACAAAGGTGCCGGACCAATTGCCTGCCGTGACGTCGATCTCAGAAATCTCATCTTTCGAAAACGCCAACACGGTCTTATCACGCCAATCCTGCGCGCTGTACTCAAAGCGGGTGCGCAGGGAACCCGATGCATGGTAGATGCGGTGATCATCAGGGAACCTCAGAAATGTGTGACGATAGGTGGAGGCGACTTTACCCAGTATAAAAGATTGGACCACTTCTTTTCCCGCGTAGGCTTTGACTTGAACGGCGGAGTCCGGATCCATGCCGTAACGTTGAAAATCTTTGGAACTGGAAACCAGCGTGGTCAAGCTGAGGTCAACCAACGCATCCAGGGCACTGTTCAAGCGTGATGGATCCACGGCATGGTTGGAAGGCTGCAATTGCCATTCTCCCGCCTTTTTCTCTAAAACGACTTGACCTTTTTTGGATTGGATTTCAATCCGATCCATGGCCTCGCGTTCCACCATTGGGATCTGAGGCAACTCATACCTAACGCGGTCGGGGTTTCGCAACAACAGGAACAGAGTCAGCCCTATGATGACCAGGGCCAAAACCACGAATTCACTCCTGATCCGGCCGAAGTTTAATTTCATACTTCACCTCCTTTCGCGCCAGCGGGTGAAAACCGGCTGCGGAGTCGGCGTTTCCGCTGATTGCGTTTCCACCATACGGCCAACCCGGCCAGAACCACCAGCAACGGTAACCCGGCGATGTTGAATGTCTTGGCGAACGTCTTGGCGCCCTCAGTGGTGCGGCTGGATTTCAACAACGCCACAGTCTGCTGCTTACTGCGCATCATGGCGATGCCGTCACGCTGATTCAAGTGATCCAGGAGGTTGAGAACAAAGATGGCGTTCTGGCCCTGGCCGCGGGCATCGATAACGTTGTCGCGCAGGATATCCGATGTTCCAACGATAAAGATCTTGGCGCTTTTGCCGCGCCGCAGGATGCTTCCCTTATCCTTAACCTTGGACATATCGATCGCATCCGCCTTTTTGGCTGCGCCGTCTAGAGGTTGAACGCCCTCGGCATTGTCTCTATCGGCTGAAGCTTGCGTTTGCTCCGGAATCGCTTTGTCGGCGAAAAAGCTGCTGAATTCTCCTTCCAGCATCAGCGCCAGGGGATATTGCTGATACTTGGCCGGATCCTGGGGTTTGCGGATCATGAAGGGATTCAGGTTGATTTGATTGCTCATCTCCCAGGAACGCGGCGATGAAGAGAAAAGGGTCGTGGCATGGATGCTGTTTTTCTCAAGTCTGGCAGCGTCCACTTCCAACGGCGCGGTCCTCAACAACACCAGGCGATTGAGGTTCTGCATGAAGGGCAGGGAGTTGTCGATATACTCCTGCTGAATTTCCGGGGCGAAATAAAAAACCTGTTCCCCACCACCAAATTGTTCATCTACCTGCTGGCGCAGGCACTTTTCGTCCATCACATAAGCCTTGCGAACCGTAACGCCGTAATGGAACAAGAGTTTTTCCAGGCCGGTGTCCAAAGGCAGGTAAACCGGTCCCTGGTTGCGGTTCATGTAGTTCATGTTCTGCTGCGGCATGACTTCCTTAAACGGATCCAGGAATACCGCCAGGTTTTTGCCCTGCATGAGGAATTGATCGATGACAAACAACTCGTATTGCGAAAATTCCTCTTTGGGACCGGCGATGATCAGGGTGTCGAAAGCACCTCCGATTCCGTCTTTTGTCAGGTTTACGGGCTTCAACGTATAGATGTCTTTGACAAGGTTGTTGAAATTGGTGATGGTGTCAGGATTCTCCATGCGTTGCATGGAGGCCATGGGATTAAACAAACTCAATGTTTCGTGGTCTTCCAGGTATCCGATGTCGGCGTTGATGTCCAACAATGACTCGGTTCCCTCCTCGATGAGTTTTTCAATCTGTTCCGGCTCCACCAGGCGGTATTGCGTGCCGATCAGGGGAATGTTTACGGCTTGAATGAGTTGAAATTCCCGGATACTGCCCTGATGCTCAACAATCAATCCGGCCACTCCCTCACCCGCCGCGATCATTTTTCCGGAAGCATCCTGCAGGTCGGGCCACGAAAGCTCCATCAAGCGGTACTTTTTCAGGGATTCCTTTACCTGAGGATCGCGGGTGGGATCTACATACGCATACTCCAGTTTGCCGTAGTGGCGCTCACTGATTTCTTTGGTCAACCGCTCCAGGGTTTGCGGCAAACCCATGAGTTGGTTGAGTTTCATGTAAGGCGCCACGGATTGCAGAGAAGAAGAGAGGACCAGCTTGACCTGAATGGGGTCTTCAAGACCCAGCAGGGCGCCGATCTTGTTGTGCATCTTCTGAACTGCGGTTGTAATACGGTACTCGATCCCCCTGGTGGAGGTTATCTGGGGGATTTGTTCAACCATATCTCCGTGAATCAGAACCAAGCCCATATACGCTTTCAACAGTTTGATTTCATCGTTTTTGAGGTATTGAAGCTGCAAAGGATAGATGCCGTAGCTTTCCGGGGAAGTTGCGCCCCGGTCCGGCGTGTCCGCGGAACGGATATCATGAAAGCGATAGTTAAAAAAGCGGTTACCGTAAACCGCGTATTCCTTGAGTAAATCTTCCAGATAGCGCCGCGTGTTGTTGTGAGGCGCGGGCAGGTTGTCTGAAAAGAAAACGTGAATGGTCAGCGGTTCAGACAAGGTGGACACCACTTCACGGCTGATCGATGAGATGGAGTACAAGCCGGAATCGGTGAGATCCGCGCGAAAAAAAACATTCATGCCCACGGCGTTGATCAACACGACCACGATCAAGTAGAGGACAAACTTGGTGTATTTGCTGTCTGCGATATTTTTCATACTGGACCTCACTTGCGCTCCTGGACCACCAGGTGGGTGCCATACAGCGCGATGAACGTCATGCTGATAAAGTACAGCAGGTCACGGGAATCCAATACTCCCCTGGCGATGTTACGGAAGTGGAAATCCGCTCCCAGGTAGGACATGATGCTGAGTATGCCTTTGGGCAGGAAAAAGAGCATCTTGTCGATCAGGGTGAGAAAAAAACAGATGGCCATGGCGATAATGAAGGCGATAATCTGATTGCGGGTCAGGGAGGATGCGAACAACCCCACCGCCGCAAACAATCCGCCCAGCAGCACGGCACCGAGATATCCGCCCAGAACGGGGCCCGGGTCGAGATCTCCCATGCCGGATATGGTCAACGCGTATACCACCGTAGGAAGCAACATGACCACGATGAATCCGAGTGCGGCCAGGAATTTTCCCAGGACGACTTCAACCGGGGTTACTGGAAGGGTCATCAGCATCTCGTATGAGCCGCGATTGAATTCCTCGGAAAAGAGTTTCATGGTAACGGCGGGAACAACAAAAGAGAGGATAATGGGCAAAAGCGAGAAAAATCCCCTCATGCTGGCCTGGTTGTACAAAAAGAAGGTCGAGAAAAAGAACCATCCGGTCACCACCAGGAAGATGGCGATTACAATGTAGGCAATGGGAGAAACAAAGTAGCTGGCCAATTCCTTGCGTACGATATTCAAAATCTGCTTCATTGCACGTTCTCCTTGGTCAGTTCACGGAAAATATGTTCCAGTGACTTGGATTGGCGTTGCAATTCGAGAAGGTCCCAATCCTCTGCTTTGATGGCATGGTATACCGGCACACGGATATCCTTTCCCGGTTCAACGGCCAGGCTGAGATGAATAACCGAATCTCCGGGATGGGACTCCGTATCGATGCCCATTACGCCGGGCACCTTCTTTAACACGGATCTGGCTTTCCCCGCTTCCGCTTTGGCCAGGGTCACCACAATCCGGGTATCGCGACCGGCGCTTTCTTTGAGTGCGGTAATATCGCCGTCCGCCACGATGCGTCCCTGGTGAATAATGACGGCCCGGTCGCAAGTCGCCTCGGCTTCACTGAGGATGTGCGTGGACAGAATTACGGTTTTTTCGCGCCCGATTTCGCGGATGATCTCCCGGATTTCAACAATCTGGTTCGGATCCAATCCCGAAGTGGGTTCGTCCAGCACCAGGATTTCCGGATCGCCCATCATGGCCTGGGCCAATCCCACCCGCTGCTTGTAGCCTTTGGATAATTCACCTATGGGTTGATGCATGACTTCACGGATGCCGCAAATATGTGACAGAAAGTCAATACGACTCTGTTTGGCTTCCCGGTCCAGCCTCCTGGAATCAGCCACATATTCCAGGTAATCAAACACCAGCATCTCGGGATAGAGGGGGGCATTCTCCGGCAAATACCCCATGATCTGCTTTATGGAACGCGGGTTTTCCGTAACGTTCATGCCTTTGACGGTGATGTTTCCGGATGTCGGATTCAGGTAGCAGGTCAAAATGCGCATGCACGTGGTTTTGCCCGCTCCGTTGGGCCCCAGCATGCCCAGCACCTCGCCTTTATGAATCTGGAAGTTGATGCGGTCCAGGGCGCAAAGGTTACCGTAGTACTTGGTCAGGTCCATCACCTCGATCATCGCACTCTCCTCACTTGGATATGACTCGTTCCAGCCAGTCCGGGTTTTTGACGATTGTAATGCAGATTGAAATTGTATCAATCCAGACACCAATGTCAAGCTTGCGTTTGAGACGAAAACGCACATTTTGGGAAGTTTGAAAAGTAAAACCCTTTATTGATGCGGTTTTTGGAACATTGGATATTGTTTTTTGCTCAAAACCTGTAGGCACACGACTGGCTTG